>JAFQIQ010000006.1 GCA_017397445.1 Lachnospira sp. | reverse complement strand
TTTACATATCTTAACTTATTATTACTTAGAATAAGTTCATTAACATCTACTACTGTCAAACTTGCTAATGCCGGTGCATTGGACACATCAAGAGTCCAAAGATGGGTGCTGTTAACATTGACAGTATTCAAATTGGCATTGTCAATAATCACATTGGCCACACTCCCTGAAACCCCCAGTGTCGTAAGAGCCGGACAATTAGTAGTATTAACTACCAAACTAATATTTTCTGCCGCATTAGAACCTGTGTACAGATATTGCAATGCTGCATTATTAATATTCAAGGTTGTCAACGGATTATCCTCACAAGATAAATATTGCAAATTAGTAGCAGCTGTAACATCTAGACTAGTTAACCCATTTCCGTCAACATATAATCTTGTCAATTTAGAACCGGATGGAATTGTTAGCTTTTGAATCTTGGCACTTGTATCTTTACTACTACCACATGAAAGATCACTTATATTATATATATCCGAAAGATTCAAGGGCTCTGCACTGTTCCAATTATTATCACCACATGATAGTACAACAAGGGATGTACAGCCTTCTAAATCAAGTTCTGTCAGTCTATTACTATAACACCACAATCTAGTCATACTAGACACCCCCTTCACCAAAAGTGTTTCCAGGTTAGAGTTAGAAACATTCACATTTATTAATTGAGTATTATTTCTCAAATCAAGACTTGTCAATGCCGTTTTTGACAAGGTTAAATATTTCAGGCTTGGAAGATTCTCTATACCTACAACACTATTTAGCGCAGTAGAAGTTATACTCAAAGACCATACATCAGTCAAGCCTGTAACATTAACTGTTTTAATTGAATCTTCACTCTGAAAATATACTATTCCAAGATTAGTACAAGCCGTTAAATCCACCGCCTCAAATTTACAATTATACACATATATGGAAATTAACATGTTAAACTTTTCGATACCGGCAAGTGAGGTTACTTCGCTAGAACTTCCTATCATAATTTGCGTAACATCAGCAACATCATCGATACATCCATCATTATCACTATCATAATTCTCACTTAAATAATTGCAGAGGGCCGCATCCGGGAAGTTTGTCTGATTAATTCCTATTTCATTGGCTCCATAAACCTTTTCAATCTTAAATATTCCATTGGGCAATCCCGCCACCGAAGCACTCACCAGCATAAGCACCGCCAGCATTACGGCAACCAGCTTTGTTACTGTTCTTTTCATAATCCAGTTCCTCTCAAAACATTTTTAATAAAATGCTAAAACGCACACTTTAGCATAATATCATAATAAATCCCAAAATAAAAGTACTTTTTATCATAGGTTCCACAATCTCAATCATATTAAATACAAAAAGTCCCACGGTTTCCGTGGGACCATAAAATCACTGAATTAAATTCCAAGAATCTTCTTAACACTGTCGCACATCTCGTTAACTTCACAAACTGTATCATGAAGTACAGGAGCTGTACGAATTTCTTCGATTGCATTAGGAACTGCAACATTAGAAAGCTTACTAAGTTCATCAACAAGCTCGAAATCGCCCATAGCATCATACTTAACATCAATAGCGTTCATAACACTTCTTGTAAACTTATATGGACTTGCTGTTGAAGCAATAACAGTCTTTGTTGTATCGCCTGTTTCTGCCACATATTTGTTATAAACTGTAGAAGCAACTGCTGTATGTGTATCAAGCACATAACCTGTATTCTCGTAAAGCTTCTTGATAGCAGCTGCATCCTCTGCCTCTGTCGCAAAGCCACCATAGAAATCAGCAAGTTCAGCCTTCATCTCATCTGTGATAGCATACTTACCTGTCTCCTTCAAAGACTTCATAAGTTCAGCATTCTTTTCTGCGCTGTTTCCTGCAATTCTATAGATAAGTCTCTCAAGATTACTTGAGATAAGAATATCCATAGAAGGTGATGTTGTTAATACAAAATCTCTGTTTCTGTCATACTCACCTGTAGCGAAGAAATCATAAAGAACCTTATTCTCGTTAGATGCACAGATAAGCTTATTAATAGGAAGCCCCATATTCTTTGCATAGAATGCAGCAAGGATATTACCAAAGTTACCTGTCGGAACTACTGCATTAATCTTCTCGCCTGCCTCAATCTCACCATTAGCAAGAAGTCTTGAATAAGCGTATACATAGTAAACAATCTGTGGCACCAAACGTCCAATATTAATTGAATTAGCTGATGAGAACTGGAAGCCTGCATCTGCCATAACCTTCTCAAGTTCCTTATCGCTAAATATATTCTTAACACCAGTCTGAGCATCATCAAAGTTACCCTTGATACCGATAACATATGTATTGTCACCCTTCTGAGTAACCATCTGCTTCTCCTGAATAGGACTTACACCATTCTTAGGATAGAATACGATAATCTTTGTGCCCGGAACATCTGCAAAGCCCGCAAGAGCAGCCTTACCTGTATCACCTGAAGTTGCTGTAAGAATAACGATTTCGTTCTTTACATCATTCTTCTTAGCTGATGTTGTAAGCAAATGTGGAAGGATAGACAAAGCCATATCCTTAAAGGCAATAGTTGCTCCATGGAACAACTCAAGATAATACGCACCGTCTGCCTTTACAAGTGGCGCAATCTCATCTGTATCAAACTTAGAATCGTATGCTTTAGCGATACAATTCTTTAACTCTTCCTCAGTGAAATCGTCAAGCATAAGCTTCATAACCTCAAATGCAACC
>JAFQIQ010000065.1 GCA_017397445.1 Lachnospira sp. | reverse complement strand
GTGCCCACAGTGGCGGAGTTTGAGAGACGCATCACCAATATATTAGAAAAGTATCCATACCTGGTTGCTGAGTTTGAAGGGCAAATCGTAGGTTACGCTTACGCAGGACCATTTCATTCAAGACCAGCGTATCAGTGGAATGTGGAGACTACTATATATGTTCGCAAAGATTATCGAAAATGTGGCGTTGGCAAAGTGTTGTACGAAGCACTTGAGAAGATTCTTCAGGCACAACACATTCTTAATATGAATGCCTGCATTGCAGTGTGTGCTGTGGAGGATGAGTACCTAACTAATGCCAGTATAAATTTCCACAAAGCGATGGGATTTAATATGGTGGGCAGATTCACTAACAGCGGTTATAAGTTTGAGCGCTGGTATGGAATTGCTTGGATGGAAAAATGTATTGGTGAGCACACAGTAGATCCATTGGCGGTGGTGCCGTTTAAGGAGTTTGATAGAGAAGCAGCTGGAGAGATTTTGAATGGCCGATAGGATGGGGGACAAAAGATATGCTAAACAATAAGAAAAAAGATATGACGCCCTTTGATATGAAGCGTGAGCCAATGACACAGAAGTGGTATCTGATGCCGCTTGTGTGGGGTGGTTCGTGGATTATGACAAGGCAGTTTAAGTTAAAGATTATCAAGAAGAATATGCAAGGGTTAAAGCTACCATTTCTTGTTGTATCCACGCATCAGGGGTTTGCTGATTATTACATAACACCGTTGGCACTGTTTCCTCATAGAGCTAATTATGTTTCTGATATGGAGGGTTTTGCTGCATTTGGCGAGTGGTTATACCGCGCTATAGGTTGCATAGGAAAGAGACGATATGTGTCAGATGGACTTGTCGTCAAAAATATAAAGCGTGCTTTGGATAAAGGTCAGCCGGTGGTTGTCTACCCGGAATCCAGACACTCCAACGTGGGAGCAACAGCGTACATTCCACCGAATATTGGCAAACTGGTTAAGATGATGAAGGTACCGCTTGTAATACTAAGTGTGCATGGAAGCTACCTTGCCAATCCGTTTTGGGATGAGGAGCATACGAGAAAGATTACTATTGAAGCTTTGATTGAATGTGTATACAGCGCAGAGGAAGTGGCAAAGCTTTCAGCAGAAGCAATACAGCGAACCGTAGAAGAGCGGTTGCAGTATGATGAGTACAGGTGGCAACAGGAGAATAATATACTAATTACAGAAGCAAATCGTGCTGAAGGGTTGCACAAAGCATTATATCAATGTCGCAGGTGTGGCACTGAATTCAGTATGAAAACTTACGGTGACAGTTTGCGTTGTGAAAAATGTAATGCCAAGTGGGAGCTAACATCATCCGGCTGGTTGGAGCTACAAGAAAGCGGTGTAGCGCAAAAAGGAGAAGGTGATGATACATCGCTAAGGGTTCATATTCCTGATTGGTATGAGTGGCAACGCACTAACGTTATTCGTGAGATTGAAGCTGGAAATTATGGTGAAGAGTTTAAAGTTCGTGTTGAAGCATTACCTAATGCGAAAGGTTTTGTGTCCTTGGGTGAAGGAAAGCTGTTGCACAATAAAGAAGGTTTTTATTTGGAAATTCAAGGTGAGACGATGTATTTTGACCATACATCAAGAGAGTCTGTGCAGACGGAGTATAATTATAGGGGACGTGGGGCTTGTATAGTGTTGTCAATAAAGGACTGCTGCTATTACACTTATTCAGATGACGAGAGATTCAACCCGACAAAGATACAGTTTGCGGGTGAGTATTATCATCAGTGTGAGAGATAGAGAAATAAGAGGGCGTGATTTATGTACGGAGCAATTATTGGTGATATCGTAGGTTCGACTTACGAGTGGCATAATGTTAAAATAGAGGACTTTGAGTTGTTTCCACAGGGAAGCCACTTTACGGATGACACAGTGCTGTCTGTGGCAGTGGCGGAAAAACTTTTAAGCGAAAGATTATCGAGTGTGGACTCGGATGAATCTTATGCGATGTGGTATAAGCAATATTATAGACGTTATCCTAATGCAGGATTTGGACAAATGTTTCTTAAGTGGGCAACTTCAGATAGGTTAAGTGTTCAACGAAGCTATAGCAATGGAGCGGCAATGAGAGTGACTGCGATAGGTTATGTTCGTGAATCTATAGATGAGATTAAGAAAGAGGTTAAAAGCAGTTGCTTTTATACGCATAATCATCCTGAGGCTATAAAGGGCGCACAGGCAGTTGCTATATCGGTATTTATGGCACGAAAAGGAAGTCACAAAGATGAGATAAAACATTTTCTTGAAAAGAAATTTAAGATTAACTTTAGGACGCTTGATGAGATTAGAGATACATATGTTTTTGATAGCAGAAGCCTACTATAAGGAGATTCCGGAATATATTATGGATAGGGCTAAGAGTATATTAGATAGCGGGTTGAAAAGAACGGTTAATGAGTTTAGGGACTTGTATGTTGTATAAAATCACGTCTCTATATAAGGGCGAGTACGATATAGAAGTATTAAAAGCGACTTTTGATGTTTGACTTATATTAATATGATTATTATAATAAATTCTATGATAAATGCAAATTTTACAAAGAAGTTAATTGTATAAAGTACCCACTTTGTAATAAAATGGTATACAAAGCCTGGGTAAAAAGTTCATCATAAGAAATTAAAGAATAGGAGATAAAATTATGGCAGGTAACAGACCAAGGTCAAGAGAAAAATATGTTACAGGAGGCAGCCAGGGTGTTAAGAAGCGCGGAAGCGGTTTGGGGACAGGTCCGGTAGGAAGTGGTATCGGCCCTGCCGGTGGCAGTTCTGGAGGTTATACCGGTGGCGGTGCAGAAGGGGGAAGCAGTTCTTCGGGAAGACAGGTTCGTGCGTCCGGAGGCGGTAAGAATTGGATTGGAATCATTATTGCTATTGTAGTGTTGCTTGGAGGTGGAGGTGGACTAAGTGGTATCTTGGGAACGCTTCTTGGCGGTGGCAGTGGTGATACAGGCGGAGGTTCTCCAATTGGCAGTCTGCTTAACAGTGGAACGACAAGTTCCGGTTGGGAACTTAGCAGGAATACCGGTGTGCTTGACAATAATGTTGCATCCGGTGCAAGAGAAAAAAGAACGCAGATTGTAGGAAATGGTAACGATAAGGTTACTATTATGGTTTACATGTGCGGAACTGATTTGGAGTCCCGCTCAGGTATGGCAACATCGGATTTGCAGGAGATGTTGGCGGCAGATATAAGCGATAACGTAAATGTAATTGTATATACCGGTGGATGTAACAAGTGGCAGAACAATGTGGTAAGCAGTAGTGTGAATCAGATATATCAGGTAAAAGATGGAAAGTTGAAAGTATTGAATAGGAATGCCGGTTCGGCTTCTATGACAGACCCTAATACCCTGGTAAGCTTTATCAAATATTGTAAGACTAATTTCCCGGCAAACCGTAATCAGCTCATATTCTGGGATCACGGCGGTGGCTCAATCAGCGGTTTTGGTTATGATGAAAAGAATAAAAACAGTGGTTCTATGGATTTGTCAGAAATCAATCAGGCATTGAAATCATCCGGTGTAAGTTTTGATTTTATCGGTTTTGATGCCTGCCTTATGGCTACATTGGAAAATGCATTGATGTTGACACCGTATGCCGATTATATGATTGCATCCGAGGAGACAGAGCCGGGTGTAGGCTGGTATTACACAAACTGGTTGACTAAGCTTTCTAAGAATACAGCTATGCCGACTATTGAGATTGGAAAAAATATTGTAGATGATTTTGTGGATACCTGTGCAAAGAAATGTGCCGGTCAGAAAACAACGTTGTCTGTAGTAGACTTGGCAGAATTGGAGAAAACAGTTCCTCAGAAGTTGAAGGATTTTTCTAAGTCTGCAAGTCAGTTAATTCAGAACAATGAGTATAAGACAGTGTCAGATGCACGTTATAGTACAAGAGAATTCGCACCGTCTAATGCAATTGACCAGGTGGATTTGGTTCATCTTGCAAGCAATCTGGGCACTGAGGAAAGTAAAGAATTAGCCAATGCTTTGCTTAGTACTGTAAAATACAACAGAACATCCAACAATATGACTAATGCTTACGGTTTGTCTATATATTTCCCATACAAGAAAGTTTCTTCCGTGGACAGTGTGGTTGATACTTATGAAGCAATTGGTATGGATGAGGAATATGCACGTTGCATTCAGGCATTTGCAAGCTTGGAAGTAAGCGGACAGTCAACAACAGGAGGAAGTTCATCAGTATTGCCATCATTGTTGGGTTCTATTATTGGTGGTACTGGTAGCAGTTCAAGTGCTAATGGTAACGCAGATGTAATCAGTGGTATGCTTGGCAGCTTATTATCAGGTCAGCTTAATAATATTGTTGGGTTGGACAGATCAAACACTGACTTCTTAGATGAAAGTGCCATAAACAAAGAAAATGTATCGCAGTATCTTGCAAATAATTATTTTGATGCTTCTGCATTAAAATGGACAAAGAATAATAAAGATCAGAATATTTTGAAACTTACGGAAGCTCAGTGGAGTCTGGTACATAGTCTGGAACTTAATATGTTTTATGACGATGGAGAAGGTTATATTGATTTGGGTTATGATAATGTCTTTGAATTTGATGACAGTGGTAACCTGATTGGTGATACAGACCGTACATGGCTTGCCATAAATGGACAGCCGGTTGCATACTATTATCTGGATACATTGGATGATGGTCAGAACTATACCATTACAGGCCGAGTTCCTGCATTATTGAATGGTGAGCGTGTTAACCTTATGCTTGTGTTTGATAATGCTCATCCACGTGGCTATATTGCAGGAGCAAGTTATGATTATGTTTCGGGAGAAACAGATACCATAGCTAAGAGTATGACTGAACTTAAGGTAGGCGATAAGCTGGATTTCATATGCGATTATTATTCTTATGACGGAAAATACGAAGATAGTTATTATATAGGTGAACAGATGACAGTTACTGACAACATGACTATCAGCAATGTGAATGTAGGAGATGGCGAAATTCGTGTAATGTACCGATTCACGGATATCTACAATCAGCAGTATTGGACACCTGCAATTAAACAGTAAAAAGAAAGTCAGCGAGGAAAACTTTGGTTTTCTTCGCTGACTTTAATTTAATCTTATTTACGCTAACTCAGGTCCTTTGGAGATAGCAAGTTTAAGCAATACCGGTGTAAGCAGTGCTGAAGCAATAACGCTCAGTACAATAGCCGGTAATATAGCCGGGTCAATCATGCCGGCGTTGATTCCCTTTTGGGCTACCATAAGTGCGACCTCGCTTCTTGCAACCATACCGATACCGACAACAAGAGCCTGATGGTTAGTAAGTTTACAAACTTTAGAACCTAATCCGCAACCTATAATCTTAGAAAGTACAGCGGCAACTATAAGTAATAAAGCGAATATTAATATATCTGAATTCATAGTAGTAAGGTCTGTCTTCATACCTACACTTGCAAAGAATACAGGTGTGAATATCATATATGCTGTTACGGTAAACTTCTTTGCAACAAACTGTCTTCCCTTTGCGATATTGCAAAGTATGAGTCCGGCAAAAAATGCACCTGTAATATCTGCAACTCCAAAGATTGCTTCGGCACAATATGACATTAGGAAGCAAAATGCAAGTGCCCATACGGCAATTCTTCTACTGTGGCAGTGATGCTCAGAAATCTTTTTGAACAGAATTCGTACAAGCCATCCTACAATCAGTGTAAATATAAAGAAAAGTACAATCTTTAAAAGTACAATCAGAGGATTAGAGGTTCCTGAGCTTATGCCTGTGAGCACTGATAAAACAACAATACCAAGAATATCATCTATCAATGCGGCACTTAGTAGCACTGTACCGGTTGTAGTCTGCATTTTACCCATCTCTGTAAGCGTTTCAACCGTGATGGATACTGAAGTGGCAGAGAATACTGAACCTACAAAAGCGGCCTTTAAAAGATTAACCGTTGTAAATTCTTTAAGGAAAAATGCGAAGTATAAGCTTCCACACAGAATCAGAGGTACAAACACACCGAAAACTGCTATAATAGTGGATTTTAGTCCTGCATTTTTAAGTTCGGTCATATCAGTATCGATACCAGCTGTGAACATAAGCATGATAACGCCGATTTCTGCAGTTTTTACAAGAAAGTCTGATGATTCCAAAATTCCAATACCACTTGGTCCAAGTATTACACCTGCGACAAGTGCACCGACAACCTGTGGCATATGTATCTTTTCAGTGGCGAGTCCAAGTAACTTAGTTGATAAAAGTATAAGTGCCAAAACCAGCAGATAAGTATAAGATTCCATTGTTTAGCCTTCTTTCATATTACATAAAATTATAATCCCTGATTTGTAAGGTATTAATTAGCACATAAGCCAAGCTCGAACAAATCAGGGAAGGTTTATAATGTTTATTAAATTAAGCTTCTTTGCCGCTCTTTTTTACGAAGAGCATACTAAGTAACAATGCTACGATGTAGAGAGCGATTGTTACATAAAGAACTGTCTGGTAACCCACAGGGTTAACCATATTGCCGCTAACTTCAATAGTTTCACCAAAGTTGTTAACAATCCAAGTAGCAAGCTGGTTACCTGTCAAACCTGCAAATGCCCAGGCTGACAATGTAATACCGTGAATTGCACTGATGTTACTCATACCATAATGGTCTGAAAGAAGTGTAGGTACGTTAGAGAAACCTCCGCCGTAACCCGCATTTACTGCCATAAGAAGTACAAGAACAAGGACTATAAGCAATGTGTTGCCGGCTCCGTTCTTGATACCGCCAGTAACGATTACAAGTGCAGTAAGTACAATCGACATAATAAAGATAATCTTGTAAATAGTGTTTCTGTCCTTCATTTTATCAGCCCATGCAGAGAAACCAAGACGTCCGCCTGCATTGAAGACTGCTGATACAGTTGAAAGGATTCCTACGAATCCTGCAAGACCTATACACTTGTATATCATCTTCTCCTGAGAGAGAAGTGCAAGACCACAAGTAATGTTTATGTAGAACATAAGCCAGATACCAACATAGTTCATAATTGGCTTAGTTTTAAGTACTTCCATAATCTTAGGAGCCTTCTCTGACTTATCAGGCTCATGCCATCCGTCAGGCTTCTTAAGTAAGAGATGTCCGATGAACATCATAACGAAGTAAACAACTGCGAGGATGATGAACATCTTGTAGATTCCACCATCACCAAGTCCTGAAAGCATAGCCTGCATAATCGGACTGGCAATAGCCTTAGCTGCACCGAAACCTGCAACTGCAAGTCCTGTGGCAAGACCTTTTCTATCACTGAACCAAAGCATCAATGTCTTTACAGGTGAAAGATATCCGGTACCAAGACCGATACCCATAATTAAACCATAGCATACATAGATACCGATAAGTGCCACTGCACTACCTTTGTGTAATCCACCGTAGTAGATGAAGCCGCCAGTGCCGGCCATACCTGCAGCAAAGCAAATTGCTGCGATTAATGATGATTTGTGAATGTCTTTCTCAACTACATTACCAAGAAATGCTGCTGACATTCCAAGGAAAAAGATTGCGAAACTGAAAGCCCACTCAGTTGCGCCTTTTGAGAATCCGATGTAATCGGCAATCTCCTGAGAGAAGATTGACCAGCAGTAAACTGTACCGATACTGCAGTGAAGAAGGAGCGCAGGTATAGCAGCTCTAACCCACTTGTTGGTACGCCATCCGCCGGATTTAGAATTGTTAGTACTCATTATTTTTGCCCTTTCTGGTTTTGTGTTACGCAAAATCGTACCTATTATACTACCAATGTCTCGTAAATTCAAATACAATTTAACTAAAATTTTACATTTTTTTTAGATTTTATTTGTCAGATTTTTCTGCTATTTGACACGTATTTTTAATATGATATAATATAGTGTGTACTGCGAAGTGCATATTATATATTACGGAGGTAAATACAATGGGAGTTAATAAGTACGCAGGAACTAAGACGGAGAAGAATCTTTGGGAAGCATTTGCAGGAGAGTCGCAGGCTAGAAATAAGTATACTTACTTTGCATCAGTTGCAAAGAAAGCAGGATATGAACAGATTGCAGCGTTGTTTTTACAGACTGCAGAGAATGAGAAGGAGCATGCTAAGCTTTGGTTTAAGGCATTGGGTGAGCTTGGTACAACAGAAGAGAACCTGCTTCATGCAGCAGAAGGAGAGAATGCTGAGTGGACCGATATGTATGAGCGTATGGCAAAGGATGCTGAAGAGGAAGGATTTACTGAGCTTGCAGCACAGTTTAGAGGAGTTGCGGCTATTGAGAAGATGCACGAAGAAAGATACAGAGCATTACTTCATAATGTAGAGACTATGGAAGTGTTTAAGAAGAGTGGTGTTACTATGTGGGAGTGCCGTAATTGTGGACACGTTGTAGTTGGTCTTGAAGCACCGACAGTTTGTCCTGTATGTAATCATCCACAGGCATATTTCGAGGTAAGAAAAGAGAATTACTAAGTTAAGTTATGGAAATACAACTATCCGATCATTTTAATTACAAAAGATTATTCAGATTTGTCTTACCCTCAATTGTTATGATGGTGTTTACATCTATCTATGGTGTTGTAGATGGTTTCTTTGTATCTAACTTTGCGGGTAAGACAGAATTTGCAGCAGTGAATCTCATTATGCCTTTTTTAATGATACTGGGATGCCTGGGCTTTATGTTGGGTACAGGTGGTAGCGCAGTGGTAGCTATGACGCTTGGAACAGGAAGAAAAGAGAAGGCGAATCAGATTTTTTCTATGCTTGTTTATATTGGGTTTATAGCAGGTGTGGTTATTGCGGTGCTTGGCATTATATTTGTTGAGCCTGTAGCGGTATTGCTTGGTGCAACTGATGAGATGCTGAAGTTCTGTGTTATATATGGCAGAATTATTCTTATGGCCGTGCCGATGTTTATATTGCAGAATATGTTCCAAAGTTTTCTTGTAACAGCGGAGAAACCAAAGTTTGGTTTGTTGGTTACTGTTATAACAGGCATGACCAATATGGTGTTGGATGCTTTGTTTCTGGGTGGACTTAGATGGGGCGTGGTAGGAGCAGCGGCGGCCACGGCTATAAGTCAGTTTCTTGGTGGAGTGATACCTGTGTTATATTTTATAAGAAAGGATTCCACTCCATTACATTTTGTAAAAACAACTTTAGATATTCGTACGCTTTTTAAAGTGTGTATCAACGGTTCATCGGAGCTTGTGAGTAACATATCTATGTCGGTGGTTTCCATGCTTTACAATTTCCAGCTTATGAAATATGCCGGCGAAAATGGTGTGGCAGCATATGGCGTAATTATGTATGTTACATTTATCTTTGTAGCAATTTTTATAGGATATTCTATTGGAACAGCACCAATTGTAAGTTATAATTATGGTTCGGGCAATAAGAATGAATTAAAAAATGTTTTTGGAAAAAGCGTAAAGCTGATGGCGGGGGCCGGCGTGGTTCTTGCAGGTCTGTCAATGGTTCTTGCATCTCCTCTGTCTAAGATATTCGTTGGATATGATAAGGAACTGTGTGATATGACAGTGAGGGCATTTGTTATATATTCACTGTCGTTTATATTTTGCGGATTTAGCATATATGGTTCATCATTGTTTACGGCACTTAATAATGGTTTGGTGTCGGCTCTGATATCATTTCTTAGAACATTGGTTTTTCAGATAGCTGCCATTCTTATTATGCCGCTTATATGGGGCCTTGACGGTATATGGTTCTCCGTTGTGGTGGCAGAAGTATTTGCTATGATACTTACAACTATATTCGTTATAGTGAATAGAAAGCGTTATGGATATTGGGGTAGATATTATGAAGACGGGACTAAATAACAATCAGTTAAAGATAATAGCCCTTATTGCTATGACTTGTGACCATCTGGGTAAGCAGGTGTTTCCGGATATTGTTATATTGCAGATTGTCGGAAGGCTTGCATTCCCTATATTTGCGTATATGATTGCAGAAGGTTGTTGTTATACCAGGAATATGAAGAAATATTTTGGAATGACAGCGGCAGTGGCTCTTGTATGTCAGATAATATATTTTGTAGCAATGGGGTCACTGTATATGTGTGTTATGGTGACGTTTTCGTTGTCAATTGTTTTGATTGCACTTATAAAAGAAGCGAGGAAGAGAAAGTCAGTGCTTCTTTGGTTGGTGTTTGGTTTAGCGGTTGCTGTAACCTTTTTCTTATGTACAATAGTTCCGAATTTGCCAACGGGTACGGATTTCTATATAGACTACGGTATAATCGGTGTTATGTTGCCGGTGGTTATATATGTATATGAGGAGAGACTTACAAAGCTGGTTGCAACTAGCCTTATGTTAGTGCTTCTGGGAACATATCTTGGAGGCGTTCAGTGGTGGGGGCTTCTGTCAGTTCCTTTCCTTGCAGTATATAATGGCTGCCGTGGAAAAATGCACCTCAAGTATATTTTTTACGTATACTATCCGGTGCATTTAGGAGTTATATATTTAATTAGTCTTGTTTTATAGAATTAAGTTTTCCATAGGCAGGTAGCGTAGGAAAAGTCGCTCAAGCTGTGGGAAGTTAATAGGTTTACCGAGATATTCATCAAAGCCCGCGCGCAGTAATTGTTCGCGGGTTCCTTTTATTGCATCCGCAGTAAGGACGATAATCTTACCTTTGCCGCCTGCAGCATAGTGAGAATTTAGGGCACGAATGCTAATCATAGCTTCAGTTCCGGTCATCTGTGGCATCATCTGATCCATAAATATTAAATCATAGTTTTTATTCTTGCATAATTCTATTGCGTCAGCACCGTTAGTAGCAGTGTCAACAGCAAGACCGTACTTGGTAAGAAGGCTCTGCGCAACGCGGAGATTGACGATGTTGTCGTCGGTGACGAGGGCGGTCATACCTGTTATCTTCAAGTCAGAGATGCTGCTTGCACGATGAATGGCCTGCTTATTCTTGTACTCCTCTTCAATAGTATCGGAATCGATAACTATTTGGTCAAGAGTTATGGTAAATGTTGAACCTTTGCCGTATACGCTTTCGACTTTAATATTGCCGCCCATAAGCTTTGCGTAACCATTAGCAATAGCGAGGCCCAAACCGGTTCCTTCTATATTATAATTGATACGTTGGTCAAGTCGTTCAAAACTGTTAAACAGATTACCTAAATCCTCTTCCTTAATACCGAT
>JAFQIQ010000064.1 GCA_017397445.1 Lachnospira sp. | reverse complement strand
GTCTTTAAGTTCTGTCAACTTTACAGGATGCGTTGCTATGAAAGAAATTAGTATGAAGGATTGTAATAAGATTAAGATGATGTCCGTAGCCGATAGTCAAGTGTTTGAACGATTATATAATAATAGTGCATATGGTCTTATGGCGTTTGATATGAATCCTAATAATCCGGAAGCTCAGTTGTTTAATGGTGGGGCGATATATATAAGTGCAACAGATAAGACATATGACTTGAAAGAAATATTGCCAACTATTGAGGAAAGTAAAATTACTGATTTTAAATCAAAGATGACATATGTGCAAAGTAAGCTGACAATATCAGGTACGGTTATTTCTGATTACAGAGTGGGGGAGAATATGGAATACTATTACGACTGTGGCAATGGTCAGACTATGAAGGTACAGTTTACAGTAAAAAGTGTTGCTAATTCATGGGTAACACCACTTACTATGGAAGACTGGACGTATGGTCAAACTCCAAGTGAACCTTATGCGGAAGCAAAGATGGGAACTGTAAAATATTCATATAGTGACAGTGTTGATGGTCAATACACGTCGCTAAAACCAAAGAATGCTGGTTCGTGGTATGTAAAGGCGTATGTATCGTCTAGTGCTTACTATAATGATTTAGAACCTATAATTAAAGAGTTTAAGATTAAAAAGGCTGTACCACAACACACATTACCAACTAACTTAAGGGGCTATGTTGGTCAGACTCTTGCGGATGTGAAACTACCTGAAGGTTTCCAGTGGAGGGGTAGTGCAAATAACGTATTAGCAAGGCCGGGCAAAGCTGGTAGTGTGATTAGTTATCCTCTTATGTATGTGCCGGAGGATACGGACAATTATGTTACGGTGTATAATCTTTCGGTTTTTGTGGAGGTTATCACAAGCGGTGATATTAATGGCGATGATGTCATTAATGTGGCGGATGCAGTTGCGTTGAAGAAGGTTTTGGCAGGAACTAACGAGAATATAGTAGAAGCGGACAGTGATGTCAATATGGATGGTATAATTAATATTACGGATGCTGTAATACTTATGAAATTCCTGGCAGGACAGGATGTTGAGATGGGAGTAGCATCTTAAGATTATAACCAATAATAAATCGGGTTGTGGATATCCACAACCCGATTTGTGTCATTCGGTGTATATTTTTCAAGCTTACAAGGGGGCATATACATCTGCATGTTGATATTATACAATGGACAAATGTGAAAAGCAATTTATACATTTTATAAATTGTTTATAGAAAAAACCTTACAAATCTGTTGACATTATTATTGTCAGGTGGTATCTTATGTATATCGGTATTAGCACTCTAAAAGAATGAGTGCTAACAAAGATATGAAAGGGGTGATGTCATGGAACTGGATGATAGAAAAGTCAAGATATTGAAAGCTATCATCAAGAATTATCTTGAGACCGGCGAACCTGTTGGTTCAAGAACCATTTCTAAGTATGTGGATTTAAAGTTAAGTCCGGCAACTATTAGAAATGAAATGGCAGACCTTGAAGAACTGGGCTATATAGTTCAGCCGCATACATCGGCAGGACGTATCCCTACTGATAAGGGATATCGATTCTATGTTGATGATATGATGGCTACGAAGGAAGCTGAACTTGTTGTAAAGGAGAATGAACTTACAGACAGGGAAAAGGAACTTGACTCTATGAAGGAATTTCTTAATGAGAAGGTTGACAGAGTTGAGGAACTGCTTCAGAATGTAGCGAAGGTTCTTGCTAAAGATACTAATTATGCCACGATGGTAACTACGCCACAGGTAAAAGGGAACAGACTTAAGTTTGTACAACTTTCACAGCTGGAGCCTAATAAGATACTTGCGGTAATAGTTATGGAAGGTAATCTTATAAGGAATAAAGTAATTACCATAAGTGATGAGTTGTCACAGGAGAACTTGTTAAAGCTTAATATTTTGCTTAATACAACTCTTACGGGACTTACTTTACAGGAGATGAACTTAGGACTTGTGGCGAAGATGGAGAATCAGGCAGGAGAGTATACGAAGATTATTAAGGAAGTGCTTGATGCAATTGTAGAGACTATAAGCAGTGCGGATAATCTCAAGATATACACAAGCGGTGCTACGAATATATTCAAGTATCCGGAGTTAAGTGATTCTTCTAAAGCTAGTGAGCTTATATATACCCTGGAAGAAAAGCAGAGTCTTACGGACTTCGTTATGGAGGACGAGGAACAGCATGGAAACCATGGTATTCAGGTATATATAGGGAATGAAACACCGGTTGAGGCTATGAAGGATTGTAGCGTTGTTACAGCCACCTATGAATTGCAGGATGGTATGAAGGGAACAATCGGTATTATCGGACCGAAGCGTATGGATTATGAAAAGGTAGTTGAGAAACTTAAAACTATTCAGACGCAGTTGGACGATGTGTTTAAGAAGACATAGGAAAGGCGGTTAAGAGGTGTCTAAGAAAGATAAGATGTTTAATGAGAATTCAGAGGAAAATGTTATGAATTCAGAGGCAGAGACTTGTGAGGCAGAATGTGAATGTGCAGATGCAGAGTGTGAGTGTGGCGATGAATGCTGCGAGGGCGAATGCGAATGTGAAGCTGAATGCGAACAGGTGGAGGATGCCGGGAATATAGATAAGAAAGACCCTAAGGATATTGCCATAGAGGAACTTCAGGATAAAGTGAAGAGACAGATGGCAGAGTTTGATAACTTTAGAAAGCGTACAGAGAAAGAAAAGTCTATGATGTTTGAGATGGGAGCTGCAGATGTTATTAAGAAGCTTCTTCCAATCGTAGATAACTTCGAGAGAGGTTTTAAGTCTGTATCAGCAGAAGAGTTAGAAACTCCGTTTGCTAAGGGGATGGATATGGTTTACAAGCAGATTACAAAGATGTTTGAGGATTTGGATGTTAAACCTATCGAGGCAGCAGGTCAGGAATTTAACCCTGATTTACACAATGCAGTTATGCATGTTGATGATGATTCATTTGGTGACAACATCGTTGTTGAGGAATTTGAGAAGGGATACACTTATCGTGGAACAGTTGTGAGACATTCCATGGTAAAGGTAGCTAATTAATCAGGTAACAATTAATTATAATAATTATTTAAGTGCGGCAGTGTCCGCAGAAAGGAAAACAAAATGGGAAAGATTATTGGTATTGACTTGGGTAC
>JAFQIQ010000063.1 GCA_017397445.1 Lachnospira sp. | reverse complement strand
TTTGCTTCGCAAACTCCTTTGTGCCGAGTGCGGTTGCGTAAGCAACATTCACCGCTTCGCACGAGTGCACATCTTCGCTTTTTTGAATTTGTGTAACAAATTCAAAAAAGCCGACCCAACCTGAGCCATGCTACACATGATGCCCAGGCGGTCGGCTAAAATCCTTAATATTCTGTACTCCCTGTGGGTACTCCCACAATATGTAATACTTACATATCTTCCGCCAGTCGTACAGCGTCACCTATAAGATACACCATAGTGCCAAAAAAATCAATCACATTTTTTAATTACTTATAGTTTCCCAGAATCTTTATGTATACAGACTCTTCCTCAATACCTCTTAGGGCATTAATAACCGGAACGTCATTAATATTACCCTCAAAATCAATAAAGAATCTAAACTCCCATGTTCTGCCTTCGATTGGTCTTGACTCAATCTTATTCATATTAAGACCGTTATAGATAATATGACTGAGAATATTATAAAGAGAACCTGCCTCATTCTTAGTCTCTATTACAATACTCATCTTAGTGGCATCCTTAACAAACTTTCTTGACTTTGTTACTATAACAAATCTTGTTGTATTATTATCAAGGTCGCTAATATTCGACTTAAGTACTTCCAAGCCAAACTCTTCAGCTGCCTCCTCACTTGCTATGGCTACCTGTGTTACATCATTGTCTTCAAACACTTTTTTCGCACTGCCTGCTGTATTTGCCTGACTAATCTGCTGCCAGTTCTTGTACTGCATAAGAAAATGTTCGCACTGCATAAGTCCCTGAGGATGTGAATACACAGTTTTTACCTTACTTAAATCTGTTCCCGGCAACCCCAGTAATGCATGTTCTATCTTTACATAAGTTTCGGCAATTATATGATTATCGTACTCCTGCAAAAGGTCATAAACACCCGCAACCATACCGGCAGTTGAATTCTCTATAGGAAGAACCGCATAATCAGCCTCACCATTAGTTACCGCATCCATAGCATCTCTCCACGTAGGCACAGAAAAATTATCAACATCTTTGCCGAAATAATTCTTCATGGCAATATAACTATATGCCCCCGGAACTCCCTGATATACGACCTTACAACCTGACTTATTAACACCATCAATAGTTTCGAAAGGCTCCCTCTTAGTATCACCCGATGCCTCAAGCATACCATACTGCATCTTGCGCGAATTAGCCATAATATGCGAAAACAAATCATTAACTCCGTATGAATTCTCGCCATTCTTAACCATATTTCCTATAACAGTAAGCTTCGCCTGTTCTCTTTCCGGATCAAGAACCTTCTTACCTGTCTCAATCTTAAATCTAGCCACATCCCTGCAAAGATCCATTCTTGCTTCAAACAGTTCCACAAGCTGTTTATCAATTACATCTATCTTATCCCTGATAACACCTAAGTCCAACATATCTATCTCCATTCTGAGGAAATTCCTCCCAAAAATAACCTCTGACATTATAACACATTTTTTATGGTATTACACTAAAAATGTGTTATAATACTTATATAATTTTGAAAGGAGTCAGAACTTCCATGAAAGGTAAAATCATTAAGATACTTATTCTGGCAGTTGCTATCATAGGAATTATTGTGGCGGCTATTTTCGGATATATAAATTCCCGGTTTAATTATAATATTGACAATGCTACCGGTAATACAGCCGGTAACCTGAATAACGGCGGAACATTTGCAGAATATGACGGAAAGATATATTTTGCCAATCCTTATGACAGCGGACGCCTATATGTTATGAATACAGATTGCACTGATGCGAAGCGCCTCAATACTGATAGCGTAAGCTCACTAAATGTCTGCGGAAGTTACATATATTATGTTAAGAATAATTACTCACGTGACGCAATTGATACAGGTGCACGTGTCAATATGTATGGTGTGTATCGCACCGATTTGAAAGGCAATAATCCTACAAGCCTTTATGAAACCTTATCAGGTGTTACAACTATGTACGGTAATTACCTGTACTATCAGCATTACACTGACACGTCACCATTATCGTTTCATAAGGTAAAGATTGACGGTAAAGAGGATACTGAACTTTCTAAGATGCCTATCAATCCCGCCTGCATATATAATAATAAAGTTTACTTTGCCAATGCCGGTCAACGAAACAATATTTATACTTACGATATCCGCAACGGTTCACTCTCCAGAGTAAACGAAGCAAACGCATATCTTGTGGACACAGCAGATAATTATATATATTATATTGATTTGGCTAAAAACTATTCTCTAGTCCGCTACAATGTAGCCAATGGAACAACCGAGCTACTATATGCTCCTGACAACGGAAAAGTTGTAACCTACAATCGTTATGGCAACAAGATATTCTTTTCTGTTGAGGGCGAAGAACGCGGTCTTTACCGTATGAACGCCAACGGTACTCAGATAGAATTTCTTGTAGAAGGCAATATTGTTGATATACAGTGCACATCGAAATACACATTTTTCCAGTACTTTGAGAATGCTGAACTGCTTTACAGAGTACCTACTACCGGTTCTATAACTAAGATTGAAGAAATTACAATTCTTAAGGAAGAATAAAATAGCGGGATTGCTGATTTAAACCGGCAATCCCGCTTATTATTATTCATACTCTTCAATCACCACATAATCAGCACTGCCAATCCCAGCAGCAACATCCTCATATGTAATGTCAATATTGTTAGTAAGCACTGTACTTATATCTATATCAGTACCGCCCTTGCTAACCAACTCTCTCTTGTACTTGTAAGTCTTTCCGTCGTAAGTGTATGTACCATCTGCATTAACCGTATACTTCACACCCAAATCATAACCGATGCATATATACTCCGGCTCCTGATTCAGCGTCGAACTAGTCATAAGCTTATCAATGTCTTCCTTCGTAACATCCGGCTTATTGGATAACACTATGTAACCAATACTATCGCCAACATTTTCTAGCCATAACTTGTACTTAAAGTTCTTGCCCAAACAAGTGTAAGTTCCATCGTCATTAATTGTATAAGTTGTGTTTCTCCCCTTTGTTACCGCCTCTGTAGACTCATTATTGTCCACTGAATTCATCCCCGTACTGTTGCATCCTAGCATTAATGCACACATAAGAGTTATCAATAATAAAATGCTTAGTTTTCGTTTCATAAGTATACCTCTCTTTCAATACGGGATTCTATATATATTCTACACCTACCATACAAAATGTCAAATAATTTCAACTATGTATTACCCCAAAGTTCAATTTCGAACTCTGAAGTAACATTTTCCACACTTTACCCCTGCTGCTTACTTCCACTCAAACTGAATATCACAACTCCTGCAACAGCCAGTGCCAGCCCTAACAGTTTCATCCACGAAAAATTAGTTTTATTACTTCCAAAAAATCCGAACAGTTCAATAAGATATGCCACAGCAATCTGAGCTATTACTATAGTTATCTCCGCTTTGGCAACCCCTAAGTCTGACATGGCACGAACTACCGTATATGTGATAAATGCACCTATCACACCACCAAGTAGTGCAATCTTAGGTTCTACATTAAATATTCCCATAACGGGTTTCCTGCCGTCTATAAACCACATAACAACACATGTAATGAATGCCGTAAGCTGAACAAAACCTGCTGCCACCCATATACTACTGTTTTTTGTCACACCTGTGTTAAATACTCCCTGAACACTCATAAGAGCACCTGAAATAATCGCAATTAAAAAGCCTATCATTGTATAACCTCCATATTAACTTTTACTGTTAATATGAACCAATGATAGGCAAATTATTCTTTATATTATTGTGCAACCGATTGCGATTCTGTCTGAATCTCTCTCGGCTTTAACTGTGATGCAAACTTTGACACTGATTCAGATATATCTTCACCGCTCCATACCTGATTAATCAAAATCTCATAATATGCATACATACTTGACGCACCTCTAAACTGTGCCTTGATATTAGAATTGGCATATATCTCGTGCAATTTCTTATACTCATCAGCGTAGTCCCCCTCGAAAGCTACATTTTTAGCACTAAGATATCCTGTCTTTTCAAATAACTGCGGTGCATATTCAAAGCTTAATGCATTGGCAACATTCTTGGCAAGTTCCACATTCTTAGCATACGGACTCACCAGAGCCAAAGTTGTTTCTGATAACGTATTAGTATTAGCCTTCAGCGAATCTGTCATAGCAGGGATTGACTGAACATTAAAAGAAACGCCTGAATCCACAACTGACTTTAAATCACGCATATCCATAATAGTGTATGACATAGAGCCGTTTCTGAATAATTCGTTGCAGAATGCTCTGGTTGACATTTCGCTCACAATACCATACTCGTCCCTAAAGGTTAAAAACTCTTTCATTGCCGCTGCCAGCTTTACCTCATCAGTTTCCGCTATGGTACTGTCATCACCTGTAACACCACCTATCTGCACACTTCCTGCTGAAAATGGGAAGTTCAAAAACATATCAGTTACATCCCAGGCAACAATCTGCTTAATGTCTGCATTATCCTCAGAAGATTCAAACTTAGAAATATATTCTTTTAATTGTGTGAAAGTACTAATCTCATAAGCATATGAAGGATTATATGCCATAAATGCTACATTATAACACAACGGATAGCCATATAACTTACCGTTAAAAGTAGCTGCCTGTATAGCATTGTCACAGTAATTATCTGCAGTATAATTAGAGGAATAGGAATTATTCTCTGCCACCAAACCCATAGACCAGATTTTTTCCAGCTCAGAAGAATCAGCAATATACACATCAGGACCTTTTTCTTCTCTCATACTCGCATCGTATATCTTCGTAAGATAATCATCCTTACTGATAAACACCACATTAACCGTAAGCTTTGAATTAGCCGCGTGCAATGCCTCTGATACTGCTGCAAGATAATCCTTATAAATAACATTAGAATACCATATGGTAACTTCTTCTGACGTCTCCAGTACCATATCATCAGGTACATTTTCTTTTTCACTTTTACTGCTACATGCCACAGCACTTATTCCTATTACGAATACAAGAACAAGCGCAAGGCATTTTTGCATTATCCTAAAATATCTACTCATCAATACCATCCTGTTCAGTGGCTTAGTTTACAGTATCCAATGCTCTTCTTAACTTAATAATCATCTCATCCACATCATCCTTGCCAATTACAAGTGGTGGAACAAATCTAATTACATTGGAACCTGCTGAGAAAAGAATTAATCCATTATCAAGTGCATTGGAAATAACATCTCTTGGTGCAACCGATAATTCGAGTCCCTGGATAAGTCCCATACCTCTTCTCTCAACTGCCACAGCATAGTCATCAACTATTTCATCAAGCTTTTCTGCCAGATATGCACCGACTTCCTGTACATTTGAAAGGACATCAAGCTTATCAAAAAGTTCAAATACTTTAGCCGCTGCTGCACATGCAAGAGGATTTCCACCGTATGTTGTTCCATGATCACCCGGAACAAGTGCCTTAGCAACCTCTTCCGTTGCCAAAAACGCACCAACCGGAACGCCACAGCCAAGTGCCTTCGCCGTAGTTACAATATCCGGCTTAACACCATACTGCTGGTATGCGTACATAGAACCTGTACGACCCATACCACACTGAATTTCATCAAGTATAAGAAGTATTCCCTTCTCATCGCAAAGCTTTCTGACACCTTCGATAAATTCTTTCTTAGCCGGATAAACTCCGCCTTCTCCCTGCACTGTCTCAAATATAACAGCACAAGTCTTATCCGTAACAAGTGCCTCAACACTTTCAAGGTCATTATACTTTGCAAACTTAATACCCGGTATCATTGGCCCGAAGGCTTCCTGATAATGCTTATTACCTGTTACAGCAAGCGCACCCATACTTCTTCCGTGGAAAGAATGCTCCATAGCAATTATCTCGTTATCTGCCTTACCGGTCTTTAAGTAAGCATACTTCTTTGCTAATTTAATAGCTCCCTCAACAGCCTCTGTACCTGAGTTTGTAAAGAACACTCTATCCATACCTGAAGCTTTTGTTAAAGCCTTTGCAGCCTCAACAGCAGGCTCATTGTAGAAGTAATTTGATGTATGAATAAGCTTATCAACCTGTGCTTTTACAGCATCATTGTACTCTTTATTATTGTAACCAAGTGCGAATACCGCAATACCCGAACCAAAGTCAAGGTACTCCTTACCATCCGTATCGTAAAGTCTTACGCCATCACCTTTATCAAGTACTATCTGATAACGGTTATATGTATGAATAAGCTTTTCTTCTGCTGTTTCAATTATCTTCTTAGTTTCCATAACAAAACCTTCTTTCTATCTAGCCTTCAGGATTGTAGAAACGCTCTGCATCCTTACTGAGCATAGCTGTCCCAATCCCTTTGTTTGTAAATATCTCCAAAAGCAAGCAATGTGGTATACGTCCATCAAGAATATGCACTCTTGAAACACCATTTTCAATAGCATCAATACAATTGTTAAGCTTTGGAAGCATACCTCCACCAATAGTACCACCTGCAAGAAGCTCTCTTGCCTCATCAGTTGTAATCTCAGAGATAAGTGAACTCTTATCGTTATAATCTCTGTATACGCCCTCAATATCAGTAAGGAATGCAAGCTTTTCAGCGTTAACAGCTCTTGCAATAGCGCAAGCAGCATCATCTGCGTTTATATTGTATGAATGGAATGTGTCATCAAAACCGATTGGGCAGATAACAGGTAAGAAATCATCCTTCAAAAGTGCGTGGATGAGTGTAGCATTTACTTCCGTAACCTCACCTACATATCCAATATCCTCACCGCCGGAAAGCTTCTTTTCAACCTTAAGCATACCGCCGTCCTTACCACTGATACCACAAGCCTTAATACCAAGCTCTGATATAAGTGACACAAGGCTCTTATTAACCTTGTTAAGTACCATCTCAGCAATCTCCATAGTTGGCTCATCAGTTACACGAAGACCGTTAACAAAACGTGGCTCCATACCTGACTTTTCAACCCACTTGCTGATTTCCTTACCACCACCGTGAACGATGATAGGCTTGAAACCTACAAGTTTAAGAAGAACAACGTCCTGAATAACCTTTCTCTTTAACTCCTCGTCAACCATAGCACTTCCGCCATACTTAACAACAATAATCTTTCTGTTAAACTTCTGAATATATGGAAGTGCCTCTATAAGCACTTGTGCCTTGTATAATTCTTCATTCATTTCCATAGTCGTGATTCCTTTCCTTTGCACATTATGAGCGGTAGTCCGCATTAATCTTTACATAGTCAAATGTTAAATCGCAACCCCAAGCTGTGGCCTTAACATCGCCTTCCTTAACGTCTGCAATAGCAACAACCGGATTCTTTGAAAGAATCTCTGTAGCCTTCTCCTCACTGTAATCGGTAGCCTTGCCATCTTCAACAATCTTAAGCTTACCGGCTTCACTTTCAAAGTAAATGTCTACCTTCTCAGGGTCAAAATCTGCACCTGAATAACCCATAGCACAAAGAATTCTTCCCCAGTTAGCATCATGACCGAATATAGCCGCCTTAGTAAGGCTTGATGTAATAATGGCCTTTGCAAGTGTACGAGCCTGTGCCTTTGATGAAGCATTTATAACCTGCGCCTCGAAAAGACATGTACAACCTTCACCGTCTCCCGCAATCATCTTAGAAAGCTCAGTAAGAACATATGAAAGTGCCTCGTAAAATGTATCATAATCGTCGCTATCACATGTGATTGTATCGTTACCTGCAAGTCCATTAGCAAGAACAAGAACTGTATCATTAGTAGATGTATCACCATCAACTGAAATCATGTTAAATGAATCATCAACAATCTCGCTTGTCATCTTCTGCAAACAAGCCTTATCAATACTTACATCTGATGTTATAAAACAAAGCATAGTAGCCATATTAGGGTGAATCATACCAGCACCCTTACACATACCGCCAACAGTTACCTTCTTATCACCAATCTCAACTGTACAAGCAACCTGCTTTGAACGTGTATCAGTAGTCATAATAGCCTCTGCCGCCTCTGTGCCAGCCTCAAGTGTATCAGCAAGCTTGCCCGGCAACTCATTAATACCCTTTACAATAATATCCATAGGAAGCTGCTTTCCAATAACACCTGTTGATGCTACAAGAACTGACTCCTTTGGAATGCCCATATTCTCTGCAACAGCTGCTGCCTCTGTGTCACAAGCCTGATAACCTTCCTCGCCAGTGCAAGCGTTAGCCACACCACTGTTAATAACAACAGCCTGTGCATACTCACTATTGTAAACAACATTCTTATCCCACTTAACCGGTGCCGCTGACACCTTGTTAGTAGTAAATGTTCCTGCTGTTACGCAAGGTGCTTTCGAAAACACCATCGCCATATCTTTCTTAACATTATTCTTAATTCCTGCGTTAAGTCCTGCTGCCGAAAAACCTGTCGCAGCAGTTACTCCTCCCTGTATAATTTCCATAGTAATCACCTTTTCTTTCTTAATAATTCTCTTATGGGAACAACGGTGTCATCTTAAGACCTTCGTTCTCAGGAAGACCAAAAAGCAAGTTCATATTCTGAACAGCCTGACCAGCCGCACCCTTAACAAGATTATCAAGGGCTCCCATCATAATAAGTCTGTTAGTTCTAGGCTCAATCTTGAAACCGATATCAACAAAGTTGCTACCCTCAACCCAACGTGTCTCAGGGCATACATCCTTATCAAGAACTCTTACAAAGAACTCATCCTTATAATACTTATCATAAACAGCCTTGACTTCATCGTATGTAACATCCTTCTTAAGGTTAGCATAAGCTGTAACAAGTATACCTCTGTTCATAGGAACAAGGTGTGGTGTGAAGATGAGCTTAATATCATCTCTACCACAAGCGTATCCCAACTGCTCCTCTATCTCAGGTGTGTGTCTGTGATTACCAACACCATACGCCTTCATGCTCTCGTTAACCTCACAGAAGAGGTTAGCAACCTTAGCACCTCTGCCCGCGCCTGATGTACCACTCTTAGCATCTATTATAATACTGTCAGGATCAATAAGTCCTTCCTTTACCATAGGGTACAATGTAAGGATTGATGTAGTTGTATAACATCCCGGGTTAGCGATAATTCTCGTCTTATCAGTAACCTGACCTCTGTTAATCTCACAAAGACCATAAACAGCCTCATCTATGTACTGAGGTGCAGCATGGTCAATCTTATACCACTCCTCATATATGTTAACATCCTTAAGTCTGAAGTCCGCACTTAAATCTACAATCTTAACCTTGCTAAGAATATCATCATTGACAAGTGATGCACACAACCCCTGCGGTGTTGCTGTAAATATTACATCTACCTGCTTTGCAAGTTCTTCCATATTGTCATCCATGCACACAGCATCAACAATCTGGAACATATTTCTATATACATCGGCATACTTCTGGTCAATGTAGCTTCTTGAACCAAACCACACAATCTCTGCTTCCTTGTGTCCTAAGAGAAGTCTTACAAGCTCGTTACCTGCATAACCTGTTGAACCAATAATACCAACTTTAATCATAATTTCCTCCAAACTAATTCTTCTCGAATTCATAAATATAAGTAAAATTAATAACTCAACCTACATTATAACAACTTTTTTTCTTATGTAAAGGGGTAATTTGAATATTTTTAATAATTATGCATTTTTTATGTATATTTTTGCATATTATTCATTTTTTCCTATTGCATTTTTCATAAGTTCGTATTATTATAATGAACGAAGGAGTTATGACATAAGCTTTACATATTATAAGGTCAGATTCCACCGGCTCAAAAGAGCCCCAAAGATACATATTATATTAGGAGGACTTTCAGTTATGAAGGAAAAGGTTATTCTTGCGTACTCAGGCGGACTTGATACTACTGCTATCATCCCTTGGTTGAAGGAGAATTTTGATTACGAAGTTATCTGCGTATGTGCAGACTGCGGACAGGAAGAGGAGCTTGATGGTCTTGAAGAAAGAGCACTTTCTTGTGGAGCTTCTAAGCTTTACATTGAAGATTTAACAGATGAGTTCTGCGATGACTACATCGTTCCATGTGTTCAGGCACACGCTGTTTATGAGAATAAATATTTGCTCGGTACATCTATGGCAAGACCATTGATTGCAAAGAGACTTGTTGAAATCGCTCGTAAGGAAGGTGCTACTGCTATCTGCCACGGTGCTACAGGTAAGGGTAACGACCAGATTCGTTTCGAGCTTACTATTAAGGCTTTGGCTCCTGACATCAAGATTATCGCAGCTTGGAGAAATGAAAAGTGGACTATGCAGTCTCGTGAGGATGAGATTGAGTACTGCAAGCAGCATGGCATCAATCTTCCATTCTC
This sequence comes from Lachnospira sp., assembly GCA_017397445.1. Lineage (GTDB taxonomy): Bacteria > Bacillota > Clostridia > Lachnospirales > Lachnospiraceae > Lachnospira. The sequence goes on along the minus strand of JAFQIQ010000063.1, from coordinate 7,016 downwards.
AGCTGACACAAGCTACAGCCGTGACCGTAACATCTGGCACATCAGCCACGAGGGTCTTGAGCTTGAGGATCCTGCTAACGAGCCAAACTATGATCACTTATTAGTTCTCGGCGTAACACCTGAGAAAGCTCCTGATGAAGGTGAGTATGTTACTATGACATTTGAGAAGGGTGTTCCAAAGTCAGTTAATGGTAAGGAAATGAAAGTTTCTGATATTATCAGAGAGCTTAACAGAATCGGTGGCAAGCACGGTATCGGTATCATCGACATCGTTGAGAACCGTGTTGTTGGTATGAAGTCTCGTGGTGTTTATGAAACACCTGGTGGAACAATCCTCTACGAAGCACATCAGCAGCTTGAGGAGCTCGTTCTTGACAGAGATACAACTACTATGAAGCTTGATATGGGTAACAAGTTTGCTCAGATCGTATATGAAGGTAAGTGGGAGACACCTCTTCGCGAGGCAGTTCAGGCATTTATCGAGAAGACTCAGGAGAAGGTTACTGGTGAAGTTAAGTTCAAGCTTTACAAGGGTAACATCATTAAGGCCGGTACAACATCTCCATACTCACTCTATAACGAGTCAATCGCATCATTTACAACCGGTGACCTTTACGACCACCATGATGCAGAAGGCTTCATCAACCTCTTCGGACTTTCACTTAAAGTTCGTGCTATGAAGGATGCTGAGAATAAGTAATAAGTAATAAGTAATTAATTATACTTTCCCCTGACAGCGATGTCAGGGGATTTTTTTGTTTTTGTAACCTTTTTCAGTTTTGATTTGTATACCTAGTAGAAAGGAGGAATTTACTTGAATAATAATCTACGCAAAGAAGATATCGAGGCACTCATCACCCGTAATAAGAATTCTATCTGTAAGCTCGCTTATTGTTATGTAAAAAATACTGATGACGTACAAGATATATACCAAAGTGTATTCGAAAAATATCTCAAATACACCCCTTCCTTCGAAAGCGAAGAACATGAAAAAGCGTGGTTCATACGGACTACCATTAATACTTGTAAAAATGTATGTTCCTCTGCATGGCATAAAAAGGTATTCGCATTTCAGCATGATGATTTGCAACAGCAAATTGAAGCCCATCAGAGTTTATGCACGACAGAGTCTAATCCTATGACAGAAAAGTTACTGTCATCCATTATGAAACTGCCCGACAAATACCGTGTGGTAATACATCTGTACTATTATGAAGACTATCCCACTAAGGAAATTGCAAGACTTATAGGTTCTTCCGTTGCTACCGTAAAGACTCGACTATGTCGCGCCCGTGACATGTTGGAACAATCACTAAAATCAGAATAAAAGGAGACTCAGAATATGTTGAATCATAAAGATTACAAAAATGCTTTAGACAGCATCAGTTTGTCACACATTAGTGATGACGCAATTTATTCTATGGAAAGTAATAGCACGACTTTCAAAAAAAGCAAAGGATTACAAGTCACATTTAATACTGTTGCTGCAGTTGCCGTTGCTATTATTGGATTATCTTGTGTAACCGTATCTGCGTACGACGTATTCAATAGATACAACCAGCCTAATAAAAATGCAGGGAAGACTCACGAATATGCCGAAGGTGAGACAGACAAATCAATTGACTTGAACATAACAAAGAACGATAATAATGTTAACATCACAGTTGACAATGTTAAAATCGACTCAACCAATATGTACATAACAATAGATGTTGCAACAACTGATGGTTCAGCTCTTATGTCCACATCTGTGCTTAACGTTGCTTCACTAATAAACAATCAATTTGAGTCTGCATACTTAACTACCGGTTCTGACAAGTACTATATCACAGAAACCACCCGTGTTGATGACTGCAAAGATGCCACATCTGCAACTTATGAATTGCACTATATGGCAGATGCCGGAAACTCTTCTAATCCGAAACTGACAGCATTTAAGGGTTCTGATATTATGCTAGTACTTAAAAACCTCACCTATCCGTTAGTTAACAACGCTGATATTGGCTTTACTCAAACTAATTTAGCATCTATATTAGCTCAAAGTTCTTCCGGTAATGCTGTAACATTTTCCAAAACATACCCTAATGCAAGTATTGTTAAAGTTGAAAAAACTCAACACATAGCTGACGACGCCATAGCCTCCTGCCCAGCTATCGCCATCACCTACAAGGCAGACAGCGAATCAACTTTATTAAACATCATTAACTTAAAGCTATTTAACAAAACTACAGGTGTTTCCACATGGCCGATAAGTGACTTAAAAGGAGAAAATCACGAAGTTCGCGAAACACTCTATACCGTCGATGACAATGGATATATAACAGTTACTTACACCACAGGAAAAGATGAAAACCTCCACGATAATCTCTCAAACTACATCTTAACCGGTGATTCTGTCACAACTACAGAAGTAGTGTCAGGCGAATGGAGTTTCAAGATTCCTGTAGACAACATCGCAGACGAACTTGTGTACACACCAAATGTGTCAATTGAAGTACAAGGTACATCAATAAATATTCACAAAGTTGTACTTACAGACAGTAATTTGCAATTTTATGGCAAAGAAACATCCGGAATATTTGATAGTGATTCAGGTCATGACGGCACTATTACTCTCGTTATGAATGATGGTTCTAAGATTGTTCAAAGCAATAATTCCAGCCGTTCTTATGATTCTAACACAAGGACTTTTGACTGTGACTGTACATTCGAAAAACTGGTTAACAGCGAAGATGTTGTTGGATTCTACTTTAATAATCAATATCTTAAGTTAAAGTAAGATGTTAAAAACCTCCGAAAGTCAGAATATCTCTAACTTTCGGAGGTTTTAACTAATTTGTCTACATCTTCCTAAATCTCTCGTATCTGTGCTCCTTAAGCTCATTAGCTTCCATAGCCTGATACTTTATCATAAACTCTGTTATCTTACGCTTCATATTCGTTGTTACGCGGTTTATATTCTCAGCACTAACCACTGGAAACTCCGGGATAATTCTTTCAATAATTCCAAGCTCCTTTAAATCATTAGCAGTAATCTTCATAACCTCAGAAGCTTCCTGTGCTCTCTTTGAATCCTTCCAAAGAATTGATGCGAAGCCTTCAGGCGAAAGAATCGAATAAATAGAATTCTCCATCATCCACACTTCATTGGCCACTGCAAGTGCTAAAGCACCACCACTGCCACCTTCGCCGATAACAATTGAAAGCACTGGTACATTTAAGTCCGCCATTTCAAAAAGATTTCTGGCAATTGCCTCCCCCTGACCTCTTTCTTCTGCACCAAGTCCGCAGTATGCTCCCGGAGTATCCACAAGACAGATAATCGGACGCTTAAACTTCTCAGCCTGCTTCATAAGACGAAGTGCCTTACGATATCCTTCCGGATTAGGCATACCAAAGTTACGAAGAATATTTTCCTTAGTGTTGATACCCTTCTGATGACCTATAACTGTAACCGGCTGTCTACCAAACATTGCAACACCGCCCACAATAGCACCATCATCACTAAATGCTCTGTCTCCATGGCACTCGTAAAAGTCCTTAGTAAGCAAATATATATAGTCAAGTGCCGTCGGACGATTATTGCTTCTTGCTATCTGAACCTTATCCCAAGCCCCAAGATCATTTACTTCAAATTCCTCAGCATCAAGGTCAACCTTTTTCTTGTACATATCATCCAAGTAATCCTTGTACTGCTGCATATAATTATTTTTAGGCACTTCGTGCATCTTAAGAAGCTTAGATAAAGTATCTTTCAATTCTTCTCTCTTAACTATGTTATCAATAAGACCATGCTCTAATAAAAACTCTGCTCTCTGGAAGCCCTTTGGAAGTTCCTGACCGATTGTCTGTTTAATAACTCTTGGTCCCGCGAATCCAACTAATGCTCCGGGTTCTGCAAGAATTACATCTCCAAGCATGGCAAAACTTGCTGTAACACCACCTGTTGTAGGATCTGTAAGAACTGTTATATAAAGACCCCCTGCCTCATCATGCTTCTTCAAAGCCGCACTAGTTTTAGCCATCTGCATAAGAGATACGATACCCTCCTGCATTCTGGCACCGCCTGAGCAGGTAAATACAATAAGAGGCAATTTCTGCTCTGTAGCACGCTCCACAGCGCGAGTCATCTTCTCACCGACAACCTGCCCCATACTTCCCATAAGGAATCGTGTATCACACACTCCAAGCACGACATCTCTTCCATCAATTTTAGCCTTGCCCGTAACAATAGCCTCATCAATGCCGACTTTTCTTTTAAGTCCTTCTACCTTCTCCTCATAGCCTGCAAAATCACAAGGATTTTTCTCCTCCAATCCTGCATCCCATTCTTCAAATGTATCTGCGTCCGCTACCATTGCTATTCTTGTATGGGCATCCAACTTGAAATAGTGCTCACATTTTGGACAAACCATATTATTAGCATATAAATCTTCCGTAAGAATCATCTTGCCACAACCCGGACACTTTGTATAGAGACCATCAGGTACATTTGGCGAAGCATCCGTTTCTGCTACCTTACCTTTTGAAACTCTTTCATGATACTGCTCCGATGCAGTAGTCTTTTTAAACAATCCTTTTAAATCCATATTTTACGCCTCTCTTAAAGACCAAATTCGTTTGAAATAAAATCAGTATTAACATCACCACTGATAAATCTTTCATTGTTAAGTATATCGTACTGGAAGTCCAAGTTAGTGGTTACACCTTCTATAATAACTTCTCCAAGCACGCTTCGAATCTTTTTTATCAAAGACTCTCTATCCTTATCATATGCCATAACCTTCATAATCATAGAATCATAATATGGAGGTATTGTATAACCTGTGTAAACCGCCGTATCAATTCTTATGCCATTTCCACCCGGAATATGCATATCTTTAATAGTTCCAGGACATGGAGCAAAATTCTTTGAAGGGTCCTCTGCGTTAATTCTAATCTCAATAGCCGCACCTCTAAGCACAACATCCTCCTGTGCATACGAAAGCTTCTCTCCCGCAGCAATCTTAATCTGTTCCTTAATTAGGTCTATACCTGTTACAAGTTCCGTAACACCGTGCTCAACCTGAATTCTTGTATTAATCTCAATAAAGTAGAAGTTATTCTTATTATCAAGAAGGAACTCAACTGTTCCTGCGTTACGATACTTAACTGCTTTTGCAGCATTTACCGCAGCTTCACCCATAGCCTTTCTTGTAGCCTCATCAAGAGCTGTAGAAGGTGATTCCTCAATCATCTTCTGATGTCTTCTCTGAATAGAACAATCACGTTCACCTAAGTGAATAACATTGCCATAGTGGTCTGCAAGTATCTGAAACTCAACATGCTTTGGATGCTCAACATACTTTTCAATATACATTGAGTTATCACCAAAACCGTTAACTGCTTCACGTTGTGCATTATTGAAATTGCTTTCAAACTCTTCCTTTGCGCGAACAACTCTCATGCCCTTACCGCCACCGCCGAGAGCTGCCTTAATCATAACAGGGTATCCTATGCTGTCTGCATACTGCTCACCTGTCTTAGCATCGAATATCGGCTCCTTAGTGCCCGGCACAACCGGAACTCCTGCCTCAATCATGGTATTACGGGCCTGTGACTTATCACCGGTCTTTTCTATAATATCCGCTGTTGGTCCAATAAATGCGATGTTGCATTTCTCGCATAGACTTGCAAATCTACTGTTTTCTGAAAGAAATCCAAATCCCGGATGAATAGCATCCGCTTTTGTGGCAATTGTAGCACAAAGAATTCGCTCCATATTGAGATAACTATCTGAAGCCTGTGCTTTACCGATACACACAGCCTCATCAGCAAGCTGTGTATGAAGCGCATCCTTATCTGCTTCAGAATATACAGCAACTGTCTTTATTCCCATCTCACGGCATGCACGTATAATACGCACCGCAATCTCGCCTCTGTTTGCAATCAAAATCTTATTAAACATAATTGCTTATCCAACCCTTTAAACTTATTATCCAATCATAAATGTAAGTTCAGCCTCAAGTGCTACCTTACCATCAACTGTTGCTGTTGCCTTACCAATTCCAACTGGTCCTTTTCTCTTGATAATCTCGCATTCCATACGAAGCTTATCGCCAGGTACTACCTTGCGCTTAAACTTAGCATTATTAATAGCTCCAAAATACGCTGTCTTACCCTTCATCTCTTCAAGTGAAAGAATTGCAACCGCACCAACCTGTGCACACGCCTCTACCTGAAGAACTCCCGGCATTACCGGCTCCTGCGGAAAATGTCCTGAAAAGTATGGCTCATCATAAGTTACACATTTGTAACCTACTGCACGTACTCCCGGTTCTAACTCTTCAATTGTATCCACTAACAAAAACGGATGTCTGTGTGGAATAATATCCATAATTTCTCTGGTTGTTAACATGGTGTTAATCTCCTTTTTGATATATTAATTAAGCAGTGAAAATTATATATTTGCTTAGTTCTACGAATATAAGATTTTCTAAGTGCTTTTGTAAAACATTCTCTAATAACGTGAACGGCTTGAATTCGCCATCCAGGCTCAGTCAAGCCTTTTTCTGACATCCATGTCAGAAAATCACTGAGCTTGATAAAAGCACTAAGAAAATCTAATATTCTTCGCATGCACAAATATATAATTTTCCTGCTTTTATCAACACCTCAAAAAAGAGTTTTACTCAATAACGAACATACTCTGGCCGTATTCTACCATCTGCTCGTTGTCTACAAGTATCTGCTTTACTACTCCGTCGAAGTCACTCTCGATTTCGTTCATAAGTTTCATAGCTTCTACGATTCCAAGAACCTGACCTTTCTTTACTGTATCGCCAACCTTAACAAATGGCTCCTCGCCCGGTGCCGCTGCACTATAGAAGATACCTACAAGTGGTGACTTTACAACATTGCCTGAAACTGCTGTCTCTGTAGATACTACTGATGCTGCTACAGGCGAGCCGACTGTCTGCTGTGGCACTGACGCCATAACAGGAGCGGCTGATCCTGTCTGTGTAAGAACACCCTCT
>JAFQIQ010000062.1 GCA_017397445.1 Lachnospira sp. | reverse complement strand
TTCCTTCTGTAGGAACTGGAGCTGCGCCATGATGAACGCCCTGTGCCACTGGGCACATGTTTTCTACTTCATGTGTATAAATCATCTTCATACTCCTTTCGTATTATAACGTAAATGTACTTTCTAATATTTCCGTACTTTGGTTATTTTCTCATAAACCAATTAAATAGTCAATCTTCATTTTAATTTTGTTTAGTTAAAAAATGCACAATTCTTCGTACAATTATCAAAAAGCATTAATACTTTTCAACAACCTCGCACTGCTTATTGTAGATACTGTTAGCAGCAACACATCCTCTTACGCTTGAAAGAGGATATACATTAGAATCTCTTCCAACTATAGTTCCCGGATTAAGAACGCTGCCACATCCTACCTCAACATTGTCACCAAGGAAAGCACCAATCTTCTTAATACCTGTTTCAATATTGCCATCCGGCCCCTTAATAGTGATAAGCTTCTTATCAGACTTAACATTAGACGTAATAGAGCCGGCACCCATATGTGCCTTGTATCCTAAGATTGAATCCCCTACATAGTTGTAATGTGGCACCTGTACCTTATTGAAAAGTATAACATTCTTAAGCTCTGTTGAATTACCAACTACTGCACCTTCACCAACGATAGCATTGCCTCTGATAAATGCACAGTGACGAACCTCTGCACCCTTACCGATAATACATGGTCCGTTAATGTACGCTGACGGGAACACCTTCGCATCCTTGGCAACCCATACATTGTCTCCACGTTTTTCATACTCTTCCTCTGAAAGTGTATTTCCAAGCTCCACGATAAAATCGCCTATCTTAGAAAGCACCTCCCAAGGGTATGTGCAGCCTTCAAAAATCTTCACTGCAACAGTCTCATTCAAGTCAAAAAGTTCCTTAATTGTAATTGATTCGTTCATAATCTTCTCCTTTATCTCTATTTTACATAATGCAATATTTGCACGCAAAAAATGTGTCGTATATGCACTTTTGCGTTTTACTCTACTGTAACTGACTTAGCCAGATTTCTTGGCTTATCCACATCATTTCCTTTAAGAACAGATGTGTAATAAGCAAGTAACTGAAGTGGAACTGCTGCAACCATAGGTGTCAGAAGTTCATCACCTTCAGGTAGTCTTATAACTATATCAGCGACTCCATCTTCAAGCTCGATATTCTTTGCCGCTATAAGAACCACCATAGCACCTCTTGCCTTCACCTCTTTGATATTACTGATAGTCTTTTCTTCCAAGCCTTTCTGCGTAACTACCGCTATTACAGGCATATTTTCCGTAATAAGCGAAATAGTTCCATGCTTTAACTCTCCTGCAGCATATGACTCCGAATGAATATATGATATCTCTTTAAGCTTCAAAGAGCCTTCCATGCTTAAAGCATAATCCAATCCTCTGCCTATATACAAAAGACTATCTGCATTAAGAAGCTTAGATGCAGCATACTGACACTGCTCCTTTAAGCACATTGCCTCTTCAATAACCTCCGGCATATGTGCCATCTCTCTTGTAAGTCGCTCACATTCTTCTTTAGTTATCTGTCCTCTTCCATATGCCACTTCAAAGGCTATCAGATACATAATCGCTACCTGCACCATATAAGCCTTAGTTGAGGCAACCGAAATCTCCGGACCTGCATGGGTATAAACAACCATATCAGCTTCCCTTGCAATAGAAGAACCTTTTACATTAACTATGGCCAATGTATCTGCTCCCCTGCTTTTTGCAAGTTCAAGTGCCGCCTTTGTATCCGCAGTTTCTCCTGACTGTGATATAACTATCATAAGGTCATTCTCTGCAATTAAAGGATCGCGATATCTGAATTCTGATGCAATATCCACCACAACAGGCATACGTGCCAGTTTTTCAATTACATACTTACCGACCATTCCGGCATGCATGGCAGTTCCACAAGCCACAATAAATATATGCTTATAGGCAGCAAGCTTCTTTGCATCAAAACCTTCCACGGTAAAATCCGGCATATTATCTGAGATTCTAGGCATAATAGTTGTACTTACCGCTGTAGGCTGTTCATGAATTTCTTTTAACATAAAATGTTCAAATCCACCCTTTTCAGCAGCATCAACATCCCAATCCGCAGTATAAACTTCCTTATTAAGAAGTTCCCGATGTGTGTTATATACCTTAACACCTTCCCTCTTAACAACAGCAATCTCATTCTGCTCCAAAAGAATATAATCTCTTGTGTACTTCATAATAGCCGGTACGTCTGATGCCAGAAAATTCTCATTTTCTCCCACTCCGACTATAAGCGGGCTATCCTTTCTCACCGCATATATTCTGTCCGGGAAATCTCTAAAAAGTATACCTAATGCGTAAGACCCCTTAACCTCTGCAACAACCTTAGTTATAGTCTCTATAGGATCACCTGTATAATAATAATCCATAAGCTTCGCAACTGTCTCGGTATCAGTCTCACTCACAAAACTATATCCCTCAGAGATAAGAAACTCTTTTATCTGACGGTAATTCTCAATAATACCATTATGTACTATTGTCACTCTCTTGTTGCCATGAGGATGTGAATTAATATCAGAAGGTTCTCCATGTGTTGCCCATCTTGTGTGACCTATACCGCAGCCACCACATGGCTTTCCTTCCAGAACCATCTTATCTTTAAGATTAGCAAGTCTTCCCTTACATTTTTCAACCTTAATGATACCTTTTTCAATAACGGCAATTCCCGCTGAATCATAGCCTCTGTATTCAAGCTTTTCCAATGAATCCACAAGTACATCCGCACAATCCTTATCGCCAATATAACCAACTATTCCACACATTTATATACTCTCCTTAATAATTCTTTGAAACCTCGTTGAACAGTGTAACAAGCTTTGCCTGATTATTCAAGCCCATAACCGCCACTGTACGTCTTTTAACAAAACCTTCCAGCTTATCCATATATTCATCCCCCGTTATGGTTCCTTCCGACACATAAGTCAATCCCTTTTCCCAACTCGCCGTCAGTTCCGGATTTAGCAAATGTGTAATAGAATTGTCAACCACATCATAGATGAACTCACCCAATTTAGTCGGTGTAATTATCTGAGTTTTGTTATTCGTCGTAATGTATTCTATCTTATTAAGTTTCTTTAGTATCTCTGCTCTGGTGGCCGAAGTACCTATTCCACTTCCCTTTATCTGTGCTCTCAGTTCTTCATCCTCTATAAGTTGTCCTGCATTTTCCATTGCAAGAATAATTGAACCGGAGCTATATCTCTTGGGAGGCGAAGTTTCCCCTTCTTTAATCTCAAAACTTGTCAGATCTACTTTATCGCCCTTTTTACACTTTTTCAATGCTTCCATCAATGCTGCATCAGCTTTTCCGCCATCATCACTCTTATCACTTTCTTCAGTATCATCAGTTAAAGATGCATTGCTATTTTTAGCATCATTACTCTTTGACTTTGCAAATGAATTTCTTGCAACCGCCAAATATCCTTCTGACACAAGCACTTTGAACCCCGCTGCAAAAAGTTCGTCTTTGCAGGTAAGAGTAACCGCCACTTTACTATACTGTGCCGCAGGATAGAATATGCTTAAAAATCTTCTGACAATAATCTCATAGACCTTTGCAGCTGTCTGTG
>JAFQIQ010000061.1 GCA_017397445.1 Lachnospira sp. | reverse complement strand
GGGATATACACTGGGGCAGGAGCTTAACACTTATAAGATAGTGGGTGTTACTGACTGTGAGTATTATTTCTGTTGTGGTGTTAATGAAAGTGATATGGATAACACTGTTATGATAACCATACTGACAGACGGTAGCATAGAGGATATGGAACAGGTTCTTAAAGAGCTGGGCTATGATGTAGACAGAAAGTATGAAATGATTTATGACCTGGTGGATGGCAGAGAGAGTTTGCAAAAAGATATAATTGAGGCCATTGATACGTCTACGAATATTGTGTACCTTGCTATTGTAGTCATACTTACTATTGCAATTATGGTGGTGTATATTACTTACCTTAGGGACAGATATAATGAATGGTGTCTGTACTGCTCTATTGGGTTTTCGCGAAAGGAAATCTATTATTCGGTGATGCGTGAGCTTCTGATTACATTTGGTGTGGCAGTTGTGTCAGGTGCGGTGATATCGCTGATTAGTATGGTGGTGCTTGATTGTACTTTAGTGAAATCACTGGGACTTAGATGTAATTATTGGTATCCGGATACGTTTTTTGGAGTGCTTTGTGTCTTTGCGGTGATTCTGGCATTGTTACAGATACCAATAAGGGTTGCCCTGTACAGGATTAGAACTATTGATGCGATGGATGATGATTTGTTGTAATAGGGAAATGATATGGAGGTTTGTATGTTTGATATTAAGAATATTACTATGATATATGATATGGAAAGAACGGAGAAAGTGTATGCTTTGGGTGGTTTTGATCTGCAACTGCCGGACAAGGGACTGGTAGGAATTATTGGTCCGTCAGGTTCAGGAAAGTCTACACTTATGTATTGTCTTTCTACATTAAAGAAGCCTACGGAGGGAAGCATTATTTACAATGGAGTGGAGCTTACTGAGTTAAGTGACAATAAGAGGGAGCACCTTAGAAGAAATGAGTTTGGCTTTGTGTTTCAAAGACATTTTCTTGTTCCTTACATGAGTGCTGTTGATAATGTAATAGTAGCTGCAACAGAGGACAAGAATGTGGCTACGGAGCATGCTATAAAGTTGTTAGAGAAACTGGGGCTTACAAAGAATGAGTTTGGGAAAAGGCCTGCAAAGCTTTCGGGAGGCCAGAGGCAGAGGGTTGCCATAGCCAGAGCTATGATTAATAATCCTAAGGTGCTTTTTGCGGATGAGCCTACGGCGGCATTGGATCACGGTAATGCGTATGCTGTAATGGATATCTTAAAGGAGTATTCAAGGGATAATCTGGTGCTTGTAATTACACATGACCATTCGATTCTTAAAGGTGCGGACCGTGTTATTGAAATATGGGACGGTAATATAAGTGAGGCGAAAGGTGGGGAGCGCGTATGAAACCTATCTCAGCGTGGTATTTTATAAAGGAAAATAAGTTGCGTTGCGGATTGTTGGCGTTCATGTTTGTGCTTACGTATCTTGCTTACATCGGCGGTTTGTATGTAACCAATATTCAGACAGGCTTTGACTACCATATAGAGTCTATGAGAAAATATGCGATAATTTATCCGAGAGCGTCAGACAGCAATTTTGTGGATTTTAAAAATGCAGTGAAGGAGCTGGAGGCTAATAATGATATCAAACTTATAAAGCAGGGAGTTATTAGTAGCATAAATATTGATTCTATTATGGGTTATTCCAATATGTATGAATCTTTTGCATTTAATAGTGTGGAGGATTTTAAGACATTTTGTGAAATCAGAGATGTGAAATGTGACTTTGACGGTTTGAAATCCGGACATGTAATTATGAGCCGGATGGCGGCTAATAATCGTGGCTTGGAATTAGGAGAAACCTTGGTCGAGGAGGAAGATGATAACATATATCACAAGTATACCCTTGGTGCGATTACTGATGAGGAGGGATATTGGACATATTTTATCAACGATGATGAAAATCTTACCAGTATCATAATTTCCGTGGGAATGAGTGATGACGAGTTTGCAGCGTATACCGAGGAAATCGCAGGGAAATATGATGTGAGTGTTACTGACAGAAAAAGATTTGCAGAGGATATTAAAATACAGCTTAACGGCTTAAACCTTATCTATGCTTTTATTGTAATTCTAGTGGCGGTTATTATGGCGGTTACGGTAAATGCGGCATTTGTGGGGATGTATCAGCACAGAAAACCGGAGTTTGCCATCTATCGTGCAATTGGTATAAGTAAGGGGCAGGGGATAAGAAAGATTGCAGGGGAGTTAGTGCTTATTGATTTCGTGGGAATGGCAGCAGGAGGTGTGGTTGTCATGACTATTATTTATCTGCTTAATGAGTTGGTGCTTTATAATAAGGGTTTGTGGCTGGATTACTATCATCCTTTCGCGCTGGCAGGGATTGTGGTGTGCAATCTGGCGGTGCTTGTGCCGATGATATTGACAGGAAGCAGACAGTTTCTAAAAGCGGATATATGTGAATATTAATTAATCCTACTTGACAAATTCCCCAAACTTCATATAATTATTTTAGACTTTTGTATGTGCATTGTTGCAGATGTCGCAGGCGGGGGAGCGCCCGAGTGCGGTGTATGAAAGTATAGCGATGGGAGCCCGTGAGCCGGGCTGAGAGGATGTCAGAACATCGACCGCCAATAGTGGAAAGCGGCATATCGTTATATTACAGGCAATACATAAGTGTTATATGTAAGAATAAACGGCGTGCCCCTTTGTGGGCGCGCTTTTTGCTTATAGAACCCAATGCCCCACAAGACTAAGGTTGTATGTGAATAATAGAAGTGCCTGCTTTCAACGAGATTATACGGAGGCAGAATATGTACAAAAAATCAAAGCTTTTAAGAATGGTGTTTCTTGCCATGATGGTTGCACTGGGAGTTGTTATATCGCCCCTTTTGAGAGTTGAAGGGATGTGTCCCATGGCTCATTTTATCAATATTACCTGTGCGGTAATGTTGGGGCCGTGGTATTCTCTTCTATGTGCCATACTGATAGCCATAATCAGAATGATTTTTATGGGGATACCGCCGATTGCCATAACAGGTGCGGTGTTTGGAGCATTTTTATCAGGAGTGTTTTACAGAGCATCAAAGGGAAAGATTATCTTTGGGGTGCTTGGTGAGGTTATAGGTACGGGCATTATCGGTGCAATTGCGTCGTATCCGGTGATGACGATTTTCTGGGGAAGACATGATTTGACATGGTTTTTCTATGTGCCGTCATTTGTTATGGGAACGCTGATTGGTGGAGCGGTGGCATACGTTTTCTTAAAGCAGTTGCAGCGGGCTAAGCTTTTATCTAAGTTCCAGGAAATGCTTGGCGAAAAGGTTTATGGAAGAGCTACATCCGGAGCTGAAAATAAGGAGGATTAGTATGTATAAGACAGACGGTGTGAAAAATGTATTAGAGGCGGTTAGGCAGAGGAAATCACTGATACATATTATAGTGGGGCAGGTATCGGTGAATGATTGTGCCAATGTGGTGCTTGCGTTGGGAGGACGTCCCATAACTGCGGAGTGTCCGCTTGAGGTGGAGCAGATTACCGGCAATGCAGATTCACTTGCGGTCAGTTTTGCTAATATTACGCAAGGGCGTGCGGAGGCTATTATGCTGTCCGGACGGGTGGCAAGTGAAAAAAACATACCGTCTGTTATTGATGTTGTGGGAGTTACATGCAGTGATTATCGTGTGGAGCTTGCGAAGAAATTTATTGAAGAATGTAAGCCTGTGGTTATAAAGGGAAATATTTCTGAGATTAGAAAGATGGCATCAGTGATGGCAGTTTTAAATGATGAAGTGTTGCCGGATTATGCGGGCAACGTAGGTATAGATGCAAGTGCATCAGATATAGAAGCTATGTCGGATGAGGAGAAACTGGCTGATATGGGAGAGCTGGTGAGACATTTTGCAAAGAATACAGGGGCGGTGGTGCTTGCCAGTGGCGTGGTGGACATAGTGTCTGACGGTGAACGGGTTGAGTATGTGCCGGGAGGAAAGCCGCAGATGGCCCGGGTGACGGGAACCGGATGTATGCTTAACAGTGCGGTGGCCACTACGATTTCCTGTTGCGGATATCGGTTAGAAGATGTAATGGACGCAGTGGTTTGTGCGTCAAAGATTATGAAAACATGTGGAGAGTTTGCTGATGAAAGCAGTGGGCTGGGCAGTTACAGAGTGAATCTGATAGATGCGATTTCAAAATACCGGATGTTTTAATGAAACTCCAATGGCTAAAGGTGTAACTTGCGTTGCACCTTTTTTAATTTTGATGTATAATGAGGGGCAAAGTGATAAACATAGGAGAAAAGAGGGCAATATGAAAAAGAAAAAAATAATTATAATAGCAGTTATCGCAGTTGTGCTTGTAGTGGCAGGAGTTGTTGCGGGAATGCTGATTAAGAAGTACAATGATGAGAAAACACGAAAGATGGATGAGTTTGTAACTCTTGATGCGGGCAAGATTAAGAGCATGGTTATAATGAATGGTGCCAACGGAAAAACTGTTGAGGTTGTGGCAGAAGAGTATGATGCGGTTATTGCAATGCTTAATGAGATAACATTGCCGGGTGTGTTTAAGAACGAGGAAGGGTACATATATCCGATTTTGTATCGTTTGACTATTACGGACGATAAGGATAAAGAGGTTGTTATTGATTTTGCATTTTCAAAATGTGATGTGAACCGCAAGGCGTATAACCTTGAGCCATTTGGAAAGGCTAATGATGTGCTTGGTAAAGTTTATAGAAAGTCAGGCGGAGAAGTGTAATGTTACAAAAAATTGGTAAGTTTGTAAAAGATGAAATTGTGTTATGTGTGGCAGGGTTGCTGGCTATAGTGTCTATGTTTGTGGTGCCGCCCTCAGAGCAGTATATAGAATATATTGATTTTAGAGTGCTTGCATTGCTGTTTTGTCTGATGCTTGTGGTTGCAGGGCTTAGCAATGCGGGAGTGTTTGAATGGCTCATGAATGTTTTGATGAGAATCGTACATAATACAAGGCAATTGACTATAGTATTAGTTATGGCATGCTTTTTCTTGAGTATGTGGATTACTAATGACGTGGCTCTTATTACATTGGTGCCCTTTGCCATAATGGTTTTGCGTGCAGTGTACAAAGATGCAGCGACTAAGAAATTGCTTTCTGTTACAGCATATGTGGTTGTGTTGCAGACGGTTGCAGCTAATCTGGGAAGTATGTGTACACCGATAGGTAATCCCCAAAACCTTTACCTTTATACTTCATCGGGGATGAGTATTATAGAATTTTTGGGGATTATGTGGCCGTATACTCTGGTATCATTGGTGCTTGTTATAATTGCCTGTCTTTTTGTAAAGTCAGAGTCTATAACGGGAGTGGCAGATGCTGCCAATGACGGTGATATGGATGGGCGAATCAATATGGATAATGCCGATTCCAACGCGGGTAAGGCAAAACCGGCACGGATTAAGAAAAGCAGTGGTTGGAGAATTCCTGTGTATGCGGTGCTTTTTATAGTCAGCATACTGACAGTTCTTGGGATTGTGCATTACCTTGTGATGCTGGCAATAGTTGTGGTAACGGTTGCAATTGTTGAACCTAAGCTTTTTAAGAATGCTGACTATATGCTGCTTATAACATTTGTAGCATTTTTTGTGTTTGTGGGTAACCTAAAGAATATAGAGTTTTTTAATAACCTGTTTGGAGTATGGGTTCAGGGCAATTCAATACTGGTTTCTGTATTGGCCAGTCAGGTTATCAGTAATGTTCCGGCAGCAGTGCTGCTTTCGGGATTTACTGCGGACAGTGCAGGGCTTATGATTGGAACTAATATTGGAGGTCTGGGCACTATTATAGCCTCTATGGCTAGCCTTATTTCTTATAAATTTTTTGCAAAGATTGAAGGCAGCAATAAAGGGGCATATATGGGAATGTTTACCTTGATAAATGTGCTGTTTCTGGCAGTGCTTATGCTGACTGTGGCCACACTTCATGGCTGGTTTACAATTGGATAATTAATATAAAGAACGTAAGTGACTAACGTACGAATGATACTATAATTACTGTAGAAGCAGAGGTGTTTGGTATGTACACATTTTATCACTATACGTTCTTTTTCTTTGCGTATTCTTTTTTGGGATGGATTGCGGAGGAAATATATGCATTTTTCAGGTATGGCAAGTTTGTAAACAGAGGTTTTTTAAATGGTCCATGGTGTCCGCAATACGGAGCGGCTATGGCGGTGATACTGGCGGATGTCAGCGATTTGATGGCCTATCCGGTGCACCAGTTTACGATGTGCGTTATATTGATGGCGATTATGCAGGGGTTTGCGGGGCTTTTTTTGCACAGGCTTACGGGACGTCGTATGTGGGATTATTCGAAGTCTAAGTTTAATCTTAACGGGTACACAAGCCTGCGGAGTGCCTTTATATTCGGAGCAATTGCGGCAGTGGCAGTGTGGATGATTAATCCTCTGCTTTTTATATTGTTTAGTGTTATTCCGCTAAATGCTATGAAGGCTCTGTTGGTTGTGCTTTCAGTTCTTATGCTGGTGGATTTCTTTGTTATGGCAGCAGTGGGGCTGCACTGGAAGTTTGAAGGAAATATATACGGCAGGATGGCTAAAGGACTTCATAGTGCGAAGAAGCGTATAGGAAGCAGTTTGTTTGGACTGATAAAAAGAAGGATGTATAAAGCCTTTCCGGAGATGGAAGCACAGGAATGTGATGATATGGTTGGTTTTGGAAGGCCTGAGAATAGGGTGTTTGCCCAAGGGATAACTATAGAAAAACTTATATGGATTTTTATGGTGTGCGCGTTTCTGGGAGATATTATTGAGACGGTTTTTCTGTGGATTGTGGATGGGGAAATTATGAGCCGAAGCAGCGTGCTTTATGGTCCTTTTAGCATTGTGTGGGGGCTTGGTGGCGTGTTGATTACAGTGTTTTTGTGTCCTGTCAGAAAATGGGGAGCGTTTGCAGTGTTCATAGCGGGTACATTCCTTGGGGGAGTGTATGAATACAGCTGTTCTGTGTTTACTGAGGTTGTGTTTGGAACAGTTTTCTGGGATTACAGTCATATCCCCTATAATATTAACGGTCGAATCAATCTGCTGTATTGTTTTTTTTGGGGATTTGCGGCTATTGCATGGGTGTATCTGCTTTATCCTCTCGTCAGTCGTGTTATTGAAAAGGTGCCGCCTGTGATGGGAAAAGTGGCAACAGTGTTAGTGGTTGTGGCGATGCTTCTTAATGCAGGTGTTTCAACACTGGCTGTTTCCAGATATGTGGAGAGGGGCGACGGAGTCGCCCCTCAGACAGCGGTGGATGTGTTCCTTGATACTATGTATACGGACGAATTTATCGATAAGATATATCCTAATATGATGATTAAGTGAAAGTTCGTCAGAAAAAGTGTGGCGGTAGGGCGAAAGTTCGTCAGAAAAAATGTGGTGGTAGGGTTGAAGTTCGTCAGAAAAAATGTGGAGATAGGGTTGAAGTTCGTCAGAAAAAGTGTATAATTAATCTTGTAGAAGGCTATAATACAGCTGTAAAGCGAGGCGATGAGAATGAAGCGTTATGCGATAGAACAATTGAAGCAGTGGAAGGAAAGAAAAAACAGAAAACCCCTTATATTAAAAGGAGCCAGGCAGGTTGGGAAAACTTGGTTGATGAAGGAGTTTGGAAAAACACATTTTAAGTATACGGCATATGTTAATTTTGATAATAATGAGCGTATGGCTGAAGTGTTTGCCGGAGATTACAATATTGAACGAATACTTATGGCAATTAATATTGAGACCGGTGTAAAGATTGTGCCAGAGGAAACTTTGATTATATTTGATGAGATACAGGAGAATCCGAAAGCGATTGCGGCTTTAAAGTATTTTTGTGAGGAGGCGCCGGAGTATGCTGTTATAGCAGCCGGATCACTTCTTGGAGTTGCTATTCATAAGGGTGTTTCTTTTCCGGTGGGGAAGGTGGATACACTTGAATTAAATCCTCTAAGTTTCCGAGAGTTTCTGTTAGCAGTGGGACAGGAAGGTTTGGTTGGGCTGATTGATGATATGGATTGGTCGCTGATTGAAACGTTCAAGGATAAGTATATTGATTGGTTGAAAAAATATTACTATATCGGTGGAATGCCTGAAATAGTTGCGTCTTTTGTGGAAGATAATGATTTTGCAGAAGTTCGAAGATTGCAAAAAAGAATTATTGAGATGTATGAGAGTGATTTCAGTAAGCATACGACAGAGAATGAGCTGCCGCGAATCAGAATGGTGTGGAATTCTATTCCTATGCAGCTTGCAAAGGAGAACAAGAAGTTTTTCTTTGGTAAGATAAGGGAAGGTGCAAGAGCTAAAGATTTTGAGATTGCCATTGAGTGGTTGTTGGACTGTGGTCTTATTAAGAAAGTGTACAATGTGAGTAAGCCGGCGATGCCACTTAAAGCATATACGGAGTTTTCCGCATTTAAGTTATATCTTCTTGATGTGGGACTGCTTGCGGCTATGAGTGATTTGGATGCAAGGACTATTCTGGAAGGGAACTCTATCTTTGTGGAGTTTAAGGGGGCGTTGACAGAGCAGTATGTACTGCAACAGTTGATTGCCGATACGGAATACACGCCTTATTATTATACTGAAACCAAGTCTGAGGGTGAGATTGATTTCCTTGTGCAAAAGGGTTCACAGGTGGTTCCGGTTGAGGTTAAGGCAGAAGAGAATCTTAGGGCAAAGAGCTTGAAAGTTTATTGTGATAAATTTAAGCCGGAATATGCGGTTAGGACATCTATGAGTGGTTACAGAGAACAGGATTGGATGGTTAATGTGCCGTTGTACGCGGTGAGTAGGTTGTAAAAGTTATGGTTTTACGGATTTGGAAAATAGATAATATAAAATGGGGCTGAATTTTGCAATTCGAGCCCCATTAATCACTATTAATCCGCTACGCCAAGTTTTACGTCCACTCCAGCCAGGTATTTCATAAGCTTAACAGCATCTTCGATGCCAATCGTAGAATCAACATTTACATTAGCTGCGCCACGACTAATCATAGTATCATCCATACCGGCCAGATACTTCTTTAATATAACAGCATCATTTATATTTACTATGCCGTCTTCATTATTATCACCATACATAATAGGCATATTGCATATTGAACAGGTGCCCCTTCCATTAACTACATTGTCACACTTATGCTTAAGTTCTCTTATCAATGTAAGAGGTTCGGATGTCGTGGTCTCCTGTGTCTGATATTCGCATGTCCTGTCAATAGTATTATCAGCATTTAACTTATACCATACACCTTCCAGAGGCGTACCATCTAAAACGCAATTTGCAGGTATCTTAAGGAGGTGGAGTGCATAATTGTCACTAAAAAGTTCTGATAATGGATCGTCTATATTTGATATATCAAATGCACTTATATCCAGTGTGCTTAAACTTTCACAATATTTAAACAAACCTCCCATATCTATTACATTAGATGTGTCAAATCCACTTACATCCAGCATTTTCAGATTTCGGCACTTGTAAAACATCTCATCCATATCTTTTACCTTAGATGTATTAAATCCACTTACATCCAGTGTGCTCAAGTTCTTACAATTAAAAAACATATAGCGCATATATTTTACATTGGATGTATTAAATCCACTTACATCTAACGTTTTCAGACTTGTACAATTTTCAAACATCGTACTCATATCAGTTACTTTAGATGTATTAAATTTACTTACATCCAATGTGCTTATATTAGGACAGTCATCAAACATCCCGGACATAGTAATTGTATTAGATGTATCTAAATTTTCAAGACCTTCTACACTTTCAAAATAATTGCCACTAAACATCTTTTCCATATTAGTGATATTGGCTGATGAATCAGTAAATGTAGTACCCAGTCTGATTTTTTGAATTTTCTTGGATGTATCAAAAAATGTATATGATGAATCTGAACGAGCTCGGATATTCCAGTAAACATACACTGCGTCAACGCCTAAAGCTTTAAAATCATCTGAAACTGTTATTTCTATTACGGTAACATTACTCGTATTACCACTTGCATCATCAATAACCCACAAAAGTCCGTTATCATACAAAGTCCAGGCAGCACCTTTAATCGTGCCACTTCCAACAACTGTAAGCTTACTTGTATCATATGGGTCAGCCTCTGAAGCTTCCACATTAACAATATTAAACTTAAATATTCCCTCTAATCCTGTAATTGGTATAATGCCTGCAATAACTATGACTGTCATAATTATTGCTAATAATTTTTTGATTGTTCTTTTCATTATAGTTTCCTCTCATTTTTGTTGATGGCAAATTCAGCCGCTTTTAAGTGTGTTATGTTTGTTTATCTGCTCCATCTTCCTGATGCACCGCAAGGAAGTACCAGTCCGTTAGAAGATACCGGAAGTCCCACTTCCTGTGAGTCTACTGTTCCGTTATATTTCTTTAACTCTGTGCTTAACATATAGCTGAGCACCGCAGGCTGGAGGCCTGTTGTGTATGAGTTGATAAGGAAGAAAAGCGGATCTTCTGAAAGAAGTCCAGCACAGAGCTGAACGAGAGGGTAGATTGCCTCCTCGATTTTCCAGATTTCTCCCTTAGGACCACGCCCGTAAGATGGCGGGTCCATAATTATTGCGTCGTAGTGGTTGCCACGGCGTATTTCGCGCTGAACGAATTTTACGCAGTCGTCTACTATCCAGCGGATAGGTGCGTCAATAAGACCTGAAGATGTAGCATTTTCTTTAGCCCAGCCTACCATACCCTTGGAAGCATCAACATGTGTAACGTTGGCACCGGCTGCGGCTGCAGCCAGGGTTGCTCCGCCTGTGTATGCAAAAAGGTTTAATACTTTAATCTGGCGGTCAGGGTTTGTTTTTCTGGCATTAGCGATTTTCTTTCCGAACCAGTCCCAGTTGGCGGCCTGTTCAGGGAATAGTCCTGTGTGCTTGAAGCTGAATGGTTTTAAGTTAAATGTGAGTTCTTTTTCAAAGGATGGACTCTGGTAGTGAATCTGCCACTGCTGTGGAAGACTGAAGAACTCCCACTCGCCACCGCCTTTGCTTGAGCGGTGATAATGACCGTTCATCTTGGTCCAGCCCTTTAATGTCTTAGGCGTGTCCCAGATAACCTGTGGGTCCGGACGTACCAATATATATTCACCCCATCTCTCCAGCTTCTCGCCGGCAGAGGTGTCGATAACTTCGTAATCTTTCCAATTGTCTGCTATAAACATATTATTTAGCTCCGTTCTGTAAATCTTCTTATTTATAATAGAGGACAGTATGTCCAAACTGATTATATATAAATTATGAAGATTGTGCAACACATTGTTTTGTGTTAAACTTGTTTGCAGAGTGCGTAGTCATCGGGTACTCATTCGAACACGTTTATAAATAGCGAATTTGGGCATTTAGTTCGTCTGTTTTCAATCAGCGTACGTCCTGTACGCTTCATTCAACATCCTGCTTAATGCCCAAATTCGCTAATTTAAAAATCTTTGACCTTGAACTTTAAAAATTTCCGCAAAAGCGAGGAAGAAGATTGAGGCGTACAGGACGTACGCCGATTGATGATGACAAAGGTTTTGCGGAAATTTTAAAGCGTCAAGGCGTGTTCGAATGAGCACCCGATGACTAAGTGCTTTTGGAATGGAGAGAGTTTATGAACATATTAAATATAGAAAAGATTAGTAAAAGTTTTGGTGAAAAAGTTCTGTTTGATAAGGTGTCTTTGGGGATTAATTCCGGAGATAAGATTGGTGTGGTAGGTGTTAACGGTACCGGAAAGTCAACATTTTTGAAAATTGTGGCAGGTATGGAGGAGGCCGATGAAGGACAGGTGGTTAAGGGCGGAAAGGTTAACGTTACTTATCTTGCTCAGACACCGGAGTTTTTGCCTAATGATACGATTTTGGGTTTTGTTCTTAGGGACAAAAGCCAGACAAGTGAAGCGGAGGCTAAGAGAATCCTTACTAAGCTTGGAATATATGATTTTGATGTGGCAATTGATACACTTTCCGGAGGACAGAAGAAAAGAATTGCTTTAGCGAGGACGTTGGTTGAGCCGGCGGAAGTGCTTATTCTGGATGAGCCTACTAATCATCTTGATAATGAGATGGTTATATGGTTGGAGCAGTATATTAAGGGTTTTAAAGGTGAGCTTCTGATGGTAACTCATGACAGATATTTCCTTGATAATGTTACTAATAAGATTGTGGAGTTGGATGGTGGCAGGCTGTTCGAGTATGACAGTAATTATACGGGCTTTCTTGAGAAGAAGGTGCAACGTGAGGAAATGGAGCGTGCTACGGAAATAAAGAGGCAGAATATCCTGCGCAGGGAGCTGGAATGGATAAGAAGGGGATGTCAGGCCCGTTCTACCAAGCAACAGGCGCGAATTGACAGATATGAGGATATGAAGGAAGCATCGCGTCAGGCGCGTATGAATTTTGATAAGCAGCCTCTTGAAATGAGTTCTGTAAGTACGAGACTTGGAAAGAAGACTATTGAAGTTGACGGTGTAAGTAAGGCTTATGGAGAAAAGAAACTGATTGATGATTATACATACATTTTTCTTAGGGATGACCGCATAGGTATAATAGGAAGTAATGGGTGTGGCAAATCTACGCTTATGAAGATTATCACAAAACAGATTGAACCGGACAGCGGTAGTGTGGAGCATGGCGATACGGTGAAAATCGGTTATTTTATGCAGGAGAATGAACCGTTGGACGGAAAGAAGACGGTGCTGGAATTTGTAAGGGATTTTGGAGAGTATGTCACCACGGTGAATGGAAAGATTACAGCCTCTCAGATGTGTGATAAGTTTCTTTTTCCGCCTAAGATGCAGTGGACACCAATATCGAAGCTT
Organism: Lachnospira sp.; assembly: GCA_017397445.1. GTDB lineage: Bacteria > Bacillota > Clostridia > Lachnospirales > Lachnospiraceae > Lachnospira. Next base: position 8,298 of record JAFQIQ010000061.1, on the reverse strand, counting down.
TCCGGCGGAGAGAAGAGAAGGCTGTATCTGCTTAGTGTACTTATGGGGGCACCCAATGTGCTGATACTGGATGAGCCTACTAATGACCTTGATATTGAGACCTTGGAGATTCTGGAGGAGTATCTGGATGGTTTTGCAGGAATAGTTATTGTTGTATCTCATGACAGATATTTTCTGGATAGAACGGTCGACAGAATATTTGCTTTTGAAACCGGCGGAAAGGTTCGACAGTACGAAGGTGGATTTAGTGATTATTATGAAAAGGTCAGTGGTGCTGATTCTAAGGATGCGGTTGCACTTTCCGACGGAAGGACTCAGGCGGGGGCCGATACGAAGTCAAAGTATGTGAAAGACAGAAGTAAGGAAGTAAAATTCACTTATATGGAGCAGAGGGAATTTGAGACTATCGATGAGGATATTGCAAAACTTGAGGCACAGATTGAGGCTTTAGATAAGGAGATTGAGGTTTCGGCGACACAGTATGGTAAGCTTAATGAACTGATGGCAAAGAAGTTGGAAGTTGAACAGGAGCTTGAGGAGAAGATGGAGCGTTGGATGTACCTTAATGAACTGGCGGAAAAGATTGCTGCTATGAAAGCGGAAAAATAAATGTATTTATTTTAATAATTTTTAAGTTTGCTATTGTAATATTTTGTCAAAGTGTGTTATTATGACGTGGAATATGTACTTGTTGCATATATTATGAGAATTAATATGGAGGGAAAAATATGTTTTGTCCTAATTGCGGAACAAAGAACGACGATGGTGTAGTTTTTTGCGCTAACTGTGGTACATCTTTGTTAGAGCAGAATGCACCTGTTATTGAGCCTATGGGTTCAGTATCACCAGTAGAGCCGGTTATGGTTTCACCAGTGGAGCCTGTAACACCAGTTGCTCCAGTGACACCGGTAGAGCCTGTTATGAGTGCTCCGGTAGAGCCTGTAACACCTGTTATGGCAACAGAGCCTGTTACACCTGTAACACCTGTTCAGCCGGTTAACAGCATGCCTAACAACAATTTCCAGCCACAGGGTCAGCCTGTGAATAATGGCTTCCAGCCACAGGGTCAGCCTGTAAATAATGGTTTCCAGCCACAGAATAATGCACCTGCACCAAAGGGTGGTCTTCCAAAGGTTGTGAAGATTCTTATTCCTGTAGTAGCAGCGTTGCTTGTTCTTATAATTGGAGCAGTTGTATTTGTTAACATTGGTAAGAGTGGTTCTGACTACAAGAAGACTGCTGAGAAGTATGTTCAGTCTTTGACAAGCGGTGACTACGAGAAGGCTTTCAACAGCCTTACACTTCCTGCAAGTGAGTTCCTTACTGCTGATACATTCCGTGCAGCTAATGCTGATACAGGTATCGGTGAGATTACAACTATGACACTTACAGATGGTTTTTCAGCTTACCAGACACCTAATTCAAAGGTTGTTAATGTAAGTTATGTTCTTAACATCGGTAAGGTTGGTAATCTTGAGCTTATACTTGATAAGTCAACTGATAAGTACATGTTGTTCTTTGATACATATAAGGTTAATGCTTCAAGCTTGTACAAGGAAGATGTTATTGTTTTGGTACCAAAGGGGTTGACTCTTAAGGTTAACGGCGTAACAGTTGATTCTAAGTATATTCTTGATGAGGAGAAGGCTTCTGAGTATACTACATCAAGCAAGGCTGATGTTTATGAGATCCCTTATGTATTCTGCGGAAATGTGAAGTACACAGTATGTTCAGATTTCGTTAAGGATTACGATAAGGAGACAGTTATCGAATCAGATGCTAAGGAAGAAGAATTAAGAGTAACATTTATGTCATCAACAAGTGATTTCGAGCTTAAGGAAGACGGAATCAAGGGCCTTGAAGATCAGGCTGTAAAGGATTTACAGACTATTGTTAAGGCTGGTGTTGAGCAGAAGGAGTTCAGCACAATTTCAAGCATGGTTGCTGCAGATTATCAGTCAGCAGTTAAGACTGATTACGAATATTACACAGGTAGCAGAATTCACTCAAGTTTGTATGATTACAGTGCAATTAATCTTTCTAATATTAAGGCTGACTGCACAACAACTTACTATAACACATATAGCAATGGTCAGATCAGACTTAAGGTTGCATTGTCATTTGATTTCACAGGTGAGTATTCTTCTTCATACGGTGGAACATATGAGATTACAGAGGCTGATAAGAAGAGTAATTCGTCATCATACTTCTACTACACATTTGAAGATGGCAAGTGGGTTATCTCTGATATGTATGTATACATCACAAGAGGTGGTGGTACTTTAAAGGCTGAGACAGAGTCTGAAACAAGTTCGGAGAACGCATCAGAAGGTGCATCAGAGGGTTCGTCAGAGAGCGCTTCTGAGACAGAGTCTTCATCAGCAGCCAACTAATTAAATGAGTTTCTTCTATATATAATAGAAGTGAAATGAAAGGGTGCGCCGCAAGGTGCATCCTTTTTGTGTGGGGGAAAAATTGCAGTGCCGGTGCGTATATACTTTACAGACCCGTTCTCACTTGTTGAAAAACGTAGCAGTACTAAATTCAACCAACCATACTATGTATGGTCGGTTTCATTAAGTGCTGACGTTTTTCCACAGTCTGTAAAGCATATAGCACCGGCGATTGCGATTTGCACATCCGCAAAGAAAGTTGCACCTTGTGGTGTAGGGATAATGAGTTGGGGGGGATTTTATCGTGACTGTGGAGCGTGCTAGAGTTTCTTAGTGCTTTGTAAATAATATAGCGATTTGCCAACAGGAGGTTGGCAAAAGGCTTATTCACGACATGGAGGTCGTGTATAAGCCGGTCGCGAATGACTATTAAGTTTTAATAAAGCACTTAGAAACTCTTGCACTCGTAATATGGAACGATAAAATCTCCCTCAACTCACATCTGGTTATGTTCTTAAAAAAAAACAAAATTAATTGTTGCATTTCCATTAACTGTGATGTATACTATCACTTGCTGTGACATTGATAGCGTTGAAGCGTGAGGTTGCTGCTGTTAAGGCAGGTTTTCCGTGGAGCGAATGTCAAGTCGGCTACTTATGCGGGCCGGCGAGAAAAATGGCGACAAGTCACTGTACCAATAATCATCTGCAAGTAGCAGAAATGACGCGCGTTTGTCTGAATGAGACATTATGATACGCGTGGGAGTGTGTACAGTCACCGCTTGTCGTACTTATTACTATAAAGTGCGAAGGAGGCGACTTTTTTTATGGCAAATCAGGTAATCAGAATTACATTGAAGGCCTATGATCATCAGTTGATCGATCAGTCAGCTAAGAAGATCATCGAGACTGTTAAGAAGACAGGAGCACAGGTGAGTGGTCCGGTACCTCTTCCAACTAAGAAGGAAGTTGTTACTATTCTTAGAGCTGTTCACAAGTACAAGGATTCTAGAGAGCAGTTCGAGCAGAGAACTCACAAGAGACTCATCGATGTATTGACACCATCTCAGAAGACTGTAGATGCATTATCTAAGTTAGAGATGCCAGCTGGTGTATTCATCAACCTTAAGGTTATGAACTAATTCATACCTAAACATTTTTCATTATTAAGCAATAATCCTAAGGGTTTAATATAGAAGCAACTTTGACACGCCGCAGGAGCGGAAAGTGCTTTTAGCGGCACAGTGGTGCAGGTTCCACTTATATTAGCTGTTCTAGGATGACAGGATGCGCTGCGGGATACGCATCATCTTGTCCGCTGTAGATTAAACAGGAGGAAAATCAATGAAGAAGGCAATTTTAGCTACAAAAGTCGGAATGACTCAAATCTTCAATGAAGACGGTGTTTTAACACCTGTAACTGTATTGCAGGCTGGTCCTTGTGTTGTAACACAAGTAAAGACTGTAGAGAATGACGGTTACGAAGCAGTTCAGGTAGGTTTCGCTGACATTAAGGAAAAGTTAGTTAGCAAGCCTGTAAAGGGACATTTTGATAAGGCAGAGGTTCCTTACAAGAGATTTGTAAGAGAGTTCAAGTTTGAGAACGCTTCAGAGTATTCAGTTAAGGATGAAATCAAGGCTGATATCTTTGCAGTAGGTGACAAGGTTGACGCAACTGCTATTTCAAAGGGTAAAGGTTTCCAGGGCGCAATCAAGAGATTGGGTCAGTCAAGAGGACCTATGGCTCACGGTTCTAAGTTCCACAGACATCAGGGTTCAAACGGATCAGCAACAACACCTGGTAGAGTATTCAAGGGAAAAGGAATGCCTGGACATATGGGTTCTAAGAGAATCACAGTTCAGAATCTTGAAGTAGTAAGAGTTGATGTTGAAAACAACGTAATCTTAGTTAAGGGTGCAGTACCTGGACCTAAGAAATCATTAGTAACACTGAAAGAAACAGTTAAGAACAAGTAAGTTCTTGCTAAGGAAGGAGGACCACACAGATGGCAAACGTATCTGTTTACAATATGGAAGGCAAGGAAGTTGGTTCAATCGAATTAAATGATGCTGTATTTGGTGTAGAGATTAATGAGCATCTCGTACACATGGCAGTAGTAAGCCAGCTTGCAAATAATCGTCAGGGAACACAGAGCGCAAAGACACGTGCTGAGGTTTCCGGAGGCGGAAGAAAACCTTGGAGACAGAAGGGAACTGGTCATGCAAGACAGGGTTCTACAAGAGCTCCACAGTGGACTGGTGGCGGTATCGTATTCGCACCAAAGCCAAGAGATTATTCATTCAAGATGAACAAGAAGGAGAAGAAGCTTGCTCTTCTTTCTGCTTTAACATCAAAGGTAGTTGACAACAAGATCGTTGTTCTTGATGAGTTCAAGATGGATGAGATTAAGACAAAGAAGTTCGCAGAGGTTATGAACAACTTAAAGGTTAACAAGGCATTGGTTGTTCTTGAAGGCGAGAATAAGAATGTTCTTCTTTCAGGAAGAAACATTCCTACAGTTAAGGTTTCTGCTACAAACGAGATTAACACATACGATATCTTAAAGTATGATTCACTCGTTGTAACAAAGGCTGCTGTTGAAAAGTTAGAGGAGGTGTATGCATAATGGCAAACGTACAGTATTTTGACGTAATCTTAAAGCCGGTTATCACAGAGAAGTCTATGACAGACATGGCTACAAAGAAGTACACATTTTTAGTGCATCCTGAAGCTAACAAGACTATGATTAAGGAAGCTGTTGAGAAGATGTTCGCTGGCACAAAGGTAGCAAGCGTTAACACAATGAACTGCGAGGGCAAGACAAAGAGAAGAGGCAGAACATTTGGTAAGACTGCTAAGACAAAGAAGGCAATCGTTCAGTTGACAGCAGACAGCAAGGATATCGAGATCTTTGAGGGTCTCTAAGATATAGAGTGTAGAGAACAATATTACACAACTCGAAAGGAGAGCAATAATGGGAATTAGAACTTATAACCCATATACACCTTCTAGAAGAAATATGACAGGTTCTGACTTTTCAGAGATTACAAAGTCAACACCGGAGAAGTCATTGCTCGCTTCTAAGAAGAAGACTGCTGGTCGTAACAATCAGGGTAAGATCACAGTAAGACACCATGGTGGTGGAAACAGACAGAAGTACAGACTTATCGATTTCAAGCGTAATAAGGAAGGTATTCCTGCTACAGTAATCGGTATTGAGTACGATCCAAACAGAACAGCTAACATCGCTCTTATCTGCTACGCAGATGGCGAGAAGGCATATATACTTGCTCCACAGGGCTTGACAGATGGCATGACAGTTATGAACGGTGCTTCAGCAGAAGTTAGAGTTGGTAACTGCTTACCACTTTCAGCTATCCCTGTTGGTACACAGGTACACAATATTGAATTATATCCAGGCAAGGGCGGACAGCTTGTTCGTTCAGCAGGTAACTCAGCTCAGTTAATGGCTAAGGAAGGTAAGTATGCAACACTTCGTTTACCTTCAGGAGAGATGAGAATGGTTCCTATCGTTTGCCGTGCTACAATCGGTGTAGTTGGTAACGGTGACCACAACCTTATTAATCTTGGTAAGGCCGGACGTAAGAGACATATGGGTATCAGACCTACAGTTCGTGGTTCTGTAATGAACCCTAACGACCATCCACACGGTGGTGGTGAAGGTAGATCACCTATCGGTCGTCCAAGTCCAATGACTCCTTGGGGCAAGCCAGCTATGGGTCTTAAGACTCGTAAGAAGAAGAAGGCTTCTAACAAGTTGATCATTAGAAGAAGAGACGGTAAGGCTATTAAGTAATTATTAACTAAGAATCAAGATTATAAGAGGAGGTTACAACCTATGGCTCGATCACTTAAGAAAGGTCCATTCGCAGACGAGAGCTTATTGAAGAAGATTGATGCGTTGAACGCTTCAAACGATAAGCAGGTAGTTAAGACATGGTCACGTCGTTCAACAATATTTCCATCATTTGTTGGACACACAATCGCAGTTCATGACGGAAGAAAGCATGTTCCTGTATATGTAACAGAGGACATGGTTGGCCATAAGCTCGGTGAGTTCGTAGCAACAAGAACTTACAGAGGTCATGGTAAGGACGAGAAGAAGAGTAGATAATCCATTAATTGAAAGGAGGTTTTAATCCATGGCACACGGACATAGATCCCAGATAAAGAGAGAGAGAAACGCCGTTAAGGATACAAGACCAAGCGCAAAGTTATCATACGCTAGAGTATCAGTGCAGAAGGCATGTTTCGTATTGGATGCTATCAGAGGCAAGAATGTTGACGAGGCACTTGCAATCGTTATGTACAATCCAAGATATGCTTCATCACTTATAGAGAAGTTATTAAAGTCAGCAATCGCTAATGCTGAGAATAACAATGGTATGGACCCAAGTAAGTTATTCGTAGAAGAGTGCTACGCTAACAAGGGACCTACTATGAAGAGAGTTAAGCCAAGAGCACAGGGTAGAGCTTATAGAATTGAGAAGAGAATGAGCCATATCACTGTAGTACTCAATGAAAGATAATTCGGAATGTGACCGCTAAGGACACAGCCGGTGCTGTTGTCAAATGCGGCGCATGCCGTAAGGCTTCGAGAATAAAACATTTTCCTAGAGATCAGAAAGGAGATTACAATGGGACAGAAAGTTAATCCTCATGGTTTGAGAGTTGGCGTTATCAAGGACTGGGACTCAAAGTGGTATGCAGAAGAAACGTTTGCAGATAACCTTGTAGAAGATTATAACATTAGAAAATTCCTCAAGGATAAGCTTTACGCTGCAGGAATTTCAAAGATTGAAACAGAGAGAGCTTCAGACAGATTGAAGGTTATCATCCACACAGCTAAGCCAGGCGTTGTTATTGGTAAGGGTGGTGCTGAAATCGAGAACTTGAAGAAGGAAGTTGAGAAGCTTACTTCAGCTAAGAAGTTAGCAATCGACATCAAGGAGATTAAGAGACCGGATAAGGATGCTCAGCTTGTTGCAGAGAATATTGCACAGCAGTTAGAGAACCGTATCTCATTTAGAAGAGCTATGAAGTCATGCATGGGCAGAACAATGAAGCAGGGTGCTAAGGGTATCAAGTGTGCTTGCTCAGGTCGTCTCGGCGGTGCAGATATGGCTCGTACAGAGTTCTACAGCGAAGGTACAATTCCACTTCAGACACTTCGTGCTGACATTGACTATGGTTTTGCTGAGGCAGACACAACATATGGCAAGGTTGGTATTAAGGTTTGGATTTATGAAGGAGAGGTACTTCCAACTAAGGCTAAGGCCAATAACAAGGAAGGGAGCGAACAATAATGTTACTACCTAAGAGAGTAAAATATCGTAGACAGTTCCGTGGTTCTATGGCAGGTAAGGCTACAAGAGGCAACAAGATTACTCATGGTGAGTTCGGTATTGTTGCAGCAGAACCATGCTGGATCAAATCAAATCAGATAGAGGCTGCCCGTATCGCGATGACACGTTACATCAAGCGTGGCGGTAAAGTTTATATTAAGATTTTCCCAGATAAGCCTGTAACAGGCAAGCCTATCGGCGTACGTATGGGTAAAGGTAAAGGTAACTTGGAGTGCTGGGTAGCAGTAGTTAAGCCAGGACGTGTAATGTTTGAGATCGCAGGTGTTGCTGAGGAGGTAGCTAGAGAGGCTTTACGTCTTGCTACACATAAGCTTCCTTGTAAGTGCAAGATCGTTTCACGTGCGGAGTTAGAAGGCGGTGATAACAGTGAAAATTAATAAGTATGTAGAAGATTTAAAGGCAAAGTCGGCTGCAGAATTGAATGAAGAATTAGTAGCTGCTAAGAAGGAACTTTTCAACTTAAGAGTCCAGAACGCAACAAATCAGTTGGATAACACTGGCAGAATCAAAGAGGTTCG
>JAFQIQ010000060.1 GCA_017397445.1 Lachnospira sp. | reverse complement strand
CTTGCAGATGAGCCTACAGGAGCATTGGACTCAAAGGCATCAGATGAGTTACTTAATCTTTTTGGTGAGATTAACAATGCAGGTCAGACTATTCTTATGGTTACTCATTCAGTAAAGGCGGCAAGTCGTGCCAACAGGGTGTTGTTTATTAAGGACGGAGAGGTGTTTCATCAGATATACCGCGGTGATAACACTAATGAAGGTTTGTATCAGATGATTTCAGACACTCTTACCATGCTTGCAAACGGGGGTGAGAGACGATGAAAGCGGGATTTTATTCAAGATTAGCCATAGATGGTATAAGAAAGAATAAGAGACTCTACATTCCGTACATTTTTACAGGTATGGTAATGGTTATGATGAGTTATATCGTTTTCTTTTTGAAATCTACAGATATGCTTGAACACATGAAGGGCGGAGGCATGTTAAGAACTATGTTGCCTTTGGGAAGTGTAGTAATCACAGTGTTCTCACTTATGTTTATGTTTTACAGTAACTCATTCGTTATACGTCAAAGAAACAGGGAATTTGGACTTTACAATGTGCTGGGAATGGATAAGAGAAATCTTTCAGCACTTATGTTTTGGGAAAATGTTATTGTTTCCTGTATATCAATAGCAGGTGGACTAGTGCTTGGTATTGTGCTTTCAAAGCTTGCGGAACTTGGAATGGTTAATATTCTTGAAGGCGAAATTACTTACACGATGCGAATTGATGTAATGTCGGCAGTAAAGACTGTTGTTATATTTGCAGTGATATATATATTATTGTTGTTCAATTCTATGATAAGAGTACGCCGCAGTAACCCTGTGGAGATGTTAAAAAGCAGTAATGTGGGGGAGAAGGCACCTAAAGCCAACTGGTTGCTTGCAATAGTGGGTGTTGTGATTCTTGCGGGAGCATATTATATAGCACTTTCTATTAAGCAGCCGTTGTCGGCTATATCATGGTTTATGATTGCGGTGGTAATGGTTATTGTTGCAACATACCTTATATTTATTTCCGGTTCGGTAGCAATTTGCCGAATCTTGCAAAGAAATAAGAATTACTACTATAAGGCAAATCATTTTGTGTCCGTATCATCTATGGTTTACAGAATGAAGAGAAATGGAGCCGGACTTGCATCAATATGTATTCTCTGTACTATGGTGCTGGTAATGCTTTCTTCAACTGTAAGTCTTTATATTGGTGCGGAGGAGTCAATTGCTGTAAGATATCCTAATGACATAGCGGTAAGGTTGGCAATTCCGGAGTTGAAGCATTTTAATGAAGAGGCTTTTACTAAAATGCGTAACTCCCTTAATTCATACATTCCTGAGAAAGAAAATGTATTGGAATATTCAGTAATTGATGTGGCAGGATTATTTAACAATGAGGGGATTATTGTTGATCATAAATCACATATCGGTTTTGATGTGTCGGATTATGATAATGTAGGCTATGTTCATATCATTTCCCTTGAAGACTACAACCGTATGGAAGGTGCTAACGAGACATTGAACGATGGCGAGTGTCTTTTGTATTGCTATCGAACAGAGTATACAGCAGATACATTTAAGATAGAAGGCTGTGAACCGTTAAAGGTTAAGAAAGTGTTAGAAGAAATGCATGCTACCGGACATGATGCCATGCTGATACTTCCTATGATTACGATTGTGACAAACAATGTGAAAGGACTGGTAGAGCCTATTGCTGATGTTTCTAATTCTATGGGTGGTTCAATCTTAGAGTTGTTCTGGAATTACAGTTTTGATATTGATGCTGATGCACAGACAGAAATAGAAGTTGCTGATAATATTCATTCACATATTGATGACATTCTCATTAAAGATGAG
>JAFQIQ010000059.1 GCA_017397445.1 Lachnospira sp. | reverse complement strand
CTGCTACTCACCACATTTGCCGATGATGAATACATAATCAAGGCAATTAATCTTGGGGCTAAGGGTTACATACTTAAGCAGGCATTTGAAACTATCGCTCCTGCCATCAATGCAGTCTACAACGGTCAAACAGTATTCGGCGATGAGATTATGAATAAAATTCCTACCCTCATCCAAAAGCATGAAAATGTTGACTATGAGGCGATGGGGCTCACTGACAAGGAATTTGAAATCATTAAACTTGTGGCAGACGGACTCAACAATAAGGAAATTGCTTCTGAACTGTATCTAGGTGAGGGAACTGTGCGAAATTACATCAGTACTATACTGGAGAAGCTGGAACTTAGAGATAGGACACAGCTGGCTTGTTATTATTATAAACATTTTCAATAAATAATAACCATAAAAAACTCAGGCACTATGTAATTAGCACCTGAGTTTTATTTTATCTACTTCACATATTTTTTGCCAACAACACTGCCACCATCAACCAACACGTCAACTCCAGCCAAATATCCATTTCTTTCATCTGCAACAGTTGCAATAGCAAAACCTAATTCTTCAGGTTTACCCATACGTCTTTCAGCGGTAGTATTAATCAAACTTCCTCCTTCTTCTGCCTCCAGGTTACCCATATCTGTAGCAATAAGCCCAGGACTTAAAGAACATACACGAATTCCCTTCGCACCATATTCATATGCACATTTGGCAGCATACCAAATAACGAATTTCTTAGATAAACCATAAGCAAGTCCCGAAGCCTTATACCCCTTCAGCATCTTAGGTAATCCCAATATTTTCTTAACAAACAAATCTTCATTCTTATCTGCTAATGCAAAGGTCTTTTTGTTGGCTAACATATCCGGCAAAATATATGCTGAATTGGAAGATACATCTACTATAACACTTCCCGGCTTCATCAACTTTGAGAACTCTTCATTCACATAAACGGTTCCTAATGCATTTACACGAATTAACTTTTCAGGATCTGCCATAGCTGGTGATAATCCTGCTGAATTAATTACATTCTTGATCTCGCCAAGACTCGCCGCATATTCCGCAAGCTCTTTAACCTGTTCTCTATTAGAAGTGTCACATGTCTTTGCATATGCTTCATATCCCATCTTCTGAAGTTCTTTTACTGCACTTTCCAACTTCGACATAGTACGTCCTGTCACAACTATAACCTTATCTTTCGGCATACACTTCGCAGCCGCTAATCCCATACCACTACCGCCACCGGTAATCACACATACATTTTTCATATCGCACTCTCCTCGTTAACTGTATTTTAAAATATTTTACACTTATATCTTATCATACTAGACGATAATCTTTTATAAAATGTTTGTAAAATGTTTAAGTTTTGTTAAAATCCTCTTTAAAAAAGCCGGTTTATATAAAAGCTCTGATTTCCACACCGGAAACCAGAGCCTATAACTAATATATCTATTCTCTACTTCAACTCCACAACAGCATTAACTTTGCCGTCCACCAGCATAGCAACCATGTGTCTGCCTTCATCACACACGTATCTGCAATCTACTTTGTCACCATACTTAATTTCACGCTTGTATGAAACATTAATTTCATCCCAATGCCCCGCTTCGTACACTTCCTTCGGAAGCGCCTCACTGGCAATATCCACGTAGTTAATATTATGCATATGACCATTAATATCAATATCCCTACGCATTACATCATACACGTATGACTCTGCATTTTCCACAGCCTCTTTATCATATACCACATCCGCAATCTCTTCCTCAAACACATACCTGTCAGGCTCAGACTGATATGGCGCACCAATTTCTTCCGTAAGGCGCTGCGGTCTTCTTGTATCAATATCAAAAAGCACCCACTTTGAAGTTCCTATTAGCATCACATTACCATCAGCATCCTTAAACTCAAAATCTCTGCATGCAAATGCTCTCTCGAATCTTCTCGACCAGGTAGTTGCATATATTGTCTCGTTGTACTTAGGTCTTCTTACTACCTTGACCTTCCAGTTAAGAAGCACCCAACCCTTGCGGCTCTTCTCCACATCCAGAACACCAAAACCAACGCTTGCACTATGCAAACTTGCAATATCTTCCATCATAGAAAGCAATGCTCTGTTAGTAACCTCATTATTAAAACCTATCTGTTCCAGTCCAACCACATATTCACTAGAAAATGTCATACGTACCTCCACCTGTTCCTATACAAAATACAAAAAGTATTATATCAACTGGAGTGTGGGAATTCAAGAATTATTAATCCGCCTTTATCTCCTCTAATTTTGTGTCTTCTATACTAAAAAATCCCTCCACCGGATTATAACTAACTTCTTTAACCTCACATTCATAACTTTGACCATCCAAAACCAGCTCAAAATCATCCACGATTGTATACTCCACGGTTTTCCCAAAGCAATACAGATACTGTTCTTTCGAATCATTTGAATTCAAGTAAACATAATATGTGCCCTTACCACTACTGTCACTAACTATCGAATATCCATAATTAATACACTCACCAGCACCTGGTATATACAAAAGATAATAATGAGTATATGTGCAATCATCTGTAACAGTATACTTTAATGCATGCGGCTTATTTGACTCCTTAACATCATCAAGCCATGTTACAACCTTCATATTGTTACAATCCTCATAAAATTCTTCATATTTAACTGATGTAATACCCTCTACATCTTCAGCCGAACCACCACTCATTCTAACTGCTCCAAGGAAAAACACACTAACTGCAATTACAACTATAAGAATTACCGGTATCAATATAACAAGTAATAATATCTTGCCTAAAGTTTTATCTTTCTTACGCACAGGTGTAACCACATCACTATAATCTCCTGAAAGCGGCTGCGTACATCTTGGACATAACTTCCACTCTGTTGACACTACATTGCCACATGTATTACATGAAGGTTGCAATTTGGCACCACAAGTCGGACATATTACATACTGCTCTTTAACCTTAGCATTGCACTGCGGGCAGGAAAGATCAGAATAACTCTCACGAACGACCAAATAAATAATAAAACCAATTAACGACGGCGCAAATACTGCCACCAAAGTCCACAATACAGCATTCATACCACGTCTGTTTGCATCACGATACACATACACACCAATAGTTATCGGTATTGCCAGCAACACCGCCATCACTATTAAACACTCAAATAAAGCTACACTTACCATCTTCATATCAACAATCCTCCCTTTCTGTTAAATACCACAGCCATAACTCCACTTCCGGCTGCAGAAATAATCACATATGCAAAACATATAATTGAAAGCCACTTGTAGTCTTTAAATAGCATAAATCCTAACATAACCATAACAACACCTATAAGGATGCCCGCTAATGCTACCAACGCCGTCTGCCTTTGCAGTCTTTTCTTTTCAATTTCCCTCTCAATCATCCGCTCATTAAGAATCGGTGGAGAGTTTTTTTCAAAATCGTATATCTGTGTCATTATCAAGCACCTCCTTCAGTAACTTTCTGGCTTTATTTAGTCGCGACTTAACCGTTCCTTCCGGAATACCAAGTGTTGCTGATGTTGCAGCGACATCCATATCCTTAAAGTAAAAAAGAATAACCGTAACCCTCAGTTTTTCCGGCAATTTGTCAATGGCTTCATGAAGATATGAATAGTCCGTAGCCTCAGGACTTTTTACATTTTCTATAACAGCCTGCTTTTCATCGTCATTGGCAAACCCATTGAATATAGGACTCTTCATAAGCCGTCGCAAACCATTCCTATAAGTGTTAACACATATTCTGGTAAGCCATGGCTCAAACTCTTTAGAAGTGTCATAACTATCAATATTCTTAACAACTTTAATCCAAGTGTCCTGATATAAATCATCTGCATCATCCCGGTTGGCACAGAGTGTCATACAAAGTCCGTACAGTCGCTTTCCATATTGTCTTATATACTGGTCTATCATCCTCTCTGTACCTCCCTTCATTAATACATACAATTGCGGATTGCAAAAGGTTCATTTTATTTTAACATTTTTT
>JAFQIQ010000058.1 GCA_017397445.1 Lachnospira sp. | reverse complement strand
GTTACCCCTGACAGATACATAACCACATCACCAATATTAAATGTTTTGTCTTTGACACCGGCAATTACCGGTGCAACTGTATCTGCAACTGTAGCTTTCTCTGTTGGTGCTTCCGTAGTAGCCTCAGAAGCATTTTCTCCATTATCCCCAGTTAACACCTGCGTAGTTTCTTCTCCGGCAACAGATGCACTGGTCCCCTCTCCTTTTCCAAAAAGTTTCGGAACCAATATAACTAAAGCAATTACAGCAGCTATGACAACCACGGCACATATACTTATTATAATACCACTTCTTCTCTTTTCCTTGTTACGCCACTGCTCATAGTTCCCAATATTATTTTTAGGTATTATTACCTCCGGCCCTTTTTTCTTTTCCTCTGATGGAATCTGCACTTCTTGCACAGCATCTTCTACAGTTTCTTCTAAATATACTTCCTCTGATTCATCTTCAAGAATCAAATCCGGCTCTTCTGAAATCTCCCCGGATTCAATTTTATCATTTACAACCAATTCATCAACTTCAATCGTCTCAGTAGTCTCATTGCTCTCCCCCGACTCCACATCAGGCACATCCTCCACATCAACTTGTGGAACGTCTTCTATCTCTATTTCTAATTCCAACTCATCATTATTATTCAAATCCATAATATCCTCACTACTGACAAAGCAGTTTTCTAGTATTGTCTTTTGACAATACTGTATTAATTATACGTTATATACTAATCTTTTTCAACATTTTTCTAAACAATAACCGGTATGCAAAAATGCAGACCGGCATAACCGACCTGCATCATATACATTAAAACATATCTTTTAAATCACGCATAAGTTCCATATCTGACTGCTGAATCTTCATATTAGTAGTCATAGGAGCTTCTCCCGGTCTTGTAACTGTTATTTCAATAATAGTACCCTCATCAATACCTTTTGAAAAAACAGCCTTAATAAATGCAAAGAACTTTGGATGATTTGCTTCAAACTTATTCTTCGCAGCCATAAATTTCATCATAGATGCCGGATTCATATAATTCCTGCCTTTCCATTTATATACTGCTAACTGTAATCATCTATCTGACAACATCCTTCATCAATCATATTAATCATATGAGTTACAATTTCAGGATCGAACTGTGTTCCTCGTCCTGCTTCTAACTCTCTTACAATATCTGTCTGTGTCAGACGATTACGATAACATCTGTTAGTACTCATAGCATCATAAGCATCTGCAACACCTATAATCCTTGCACACAGTGGTATTTCTTTACCTTTAAGTCCTTCCGGATAACCACTTCCATCGTAGCATTCATGATGATATAATGCACCATCACGTATGCCCTCGATTGCCGTAAATCCTTCCAGAATCTTACCGCCCATTATCGTATGTTCCTTAATCTTAAGACGCTCATCCTTTTCCAAATTATTCGGTTTAGTAAGCACGTCATCCGGAACACCTATCTTTCCGCAATCGTGCATCAAACCAATATATTCCAACTTAACCACTTCATCTTCGGATAACTTCATACGTCTACCCAACTCTTTAGCATAGTACGCAACTCTCACCGAATGACCCTTGGTATATGTATCTTTTGCATCGATAAACTCAGCAAACACCTTCATAGTCTGAGAAATTATCTTGGCATCATTCTCATGTACTTCATTAAAATGTCTGGTTCTGAAATCTGAAATAATAATTGATGCAGCCACCATAAGCCATAAGCCCAATGCTATCGCCAGCCCCCAGAACATCTTATACTGCCCCGCTACCACATGTCTATATCCTACAAATTGAACAGTAGTAAACTTCATAACCTCTTCTGATGTCATAACAAATCCAAAAGTCTTACTTTCTCCAGCAGGAATAAGATTAGTATCTTCGTTAGGCACTACTACAAGTCTGTTGCCTTCCATTGATTTCTCCAAAGTGTATTCACCATTCCACGAGCTATCCATAATACCGGGTTTAGCCATACCAATTATCAACTTCCAATCAGCAATATCACACGAAAGTTCATTGGTAATTACGCCATCATACTGAGCACCTATACTCTGTGTATCAACACCTTCATCATTAATCCAGTATTTCGTTTCACCTATAGTAACCGAAACTCCTGCATCTTTATCACTAAGAGTACTATCCAGAAGATTGAGATTAACAACGTACTCTACAGTTGAATCCTTATCAACTGTATAAAAAAACATCATTGTAAGTACAACAATAACGGCAAGTATAATAAACATACACATCCAAGTAAGGCTTGAACTCTTATGCTTCTTCATACAAGTCTCCTCCCGAATCAATCCATCGTATATTCAATACAATCTAATAATTATGCATATATAATGAGTCAATTATAGCATACTTTGCACAATTAAGCAATTACTCTTGATTCATTTTTTCAAGTTTAGCCGCCTGATCTGCAACAATACAAGCATCAATTATTTCCTGAATATCTCCATCCATAATTTTATCTAACTTATAAAGCGTCAAACCTATACGATGATCTGTAACACGTCCCTGTGGGAAATTATAAGTTCTGATTTTCTCCGAACGGTCACCTGTACCAATCTGACTTCTTCTCGCATCAGCCTCTGCATCATGCGCTTTCTGAATTTCCATATCATACAGTTTTGCTCTAAGAAGGGCAAATGCCTTCTCTTTATTCTGTATCTGCGACTTTTCAGTCTGTGAATAAATAACGATTCCTGTAGGATAGTGAGTAAGTCTTACAGCTGAATCTGTTGTATTGACACACTGGCCACCATTTCCTGAAGCACGCATTACATCAATACGGATATCCTTATCATCTATATGGATATCTACTTCCTCTGCCTCCGGCATAACCGCAACTGACGCTGTAGATGTGTGAATTCTGCCACCCGACTCAGTTTCAGGAACTCTCTGCACTCTGTGAACACCACTTTCGTACTTCATAACAGAATACGCACCTGAACCTTTGACCATAAACTCAACTTCCTTCATACCACCAATGCCGGTTTCGTCAGCATTAACTACCTCAACCTTCCAGCCTCGTGACTCTACATAATGAGTATACATTCTAAACAATTCTGCAGCAAACAAAGCAGCTTCGTCGCCACCTGCACCTGCACGAATTTCCACAATAATATCTTTCTCATCATTAGGGTCCTTTGGCAAAAGAAGAATCTTTAATTCCGTTTCCAGCTCCGCCATTCTCTTCTTAGCATCATTCAATTCTTCTTTGGCAAGTTCTTTAAGTTCCTCATCAGATTCTTCATCAAGCATCATAAGACTGTCTTCAATAGTCTGCTTGCAACCTTTATATTCAGTAAACGCTGTCACAATTGGCAAAATATTATTCTGCTCTTTCATCAACTTCCTAAAACGCTCCTGGTTATTAACAACATCCGGACTACTAAGCTCTGCCGTAACATCCTCATATCTGTTAACTATATCTTCCAACTTGTCAAACATATCCATAATTTCTTCTCTCCTACTTCTCAATTAATGCAATCCCAATGGAACACACAACTACCAATTATTAAAACCTATAACAACTCTGTCCAGACCAGCATAATCTTCCACAACATGGATTCCATAAAATCCTTCCTGTTTCATAATTGAACTAACGGCCTGTCCCTGATTATGCCCTATTTCATATACAAGCACGCCGTCTTTTTTCAAAAAATGTTTTGCCTTTTTAGTAATACATCTGTAAAAATGTAAACCATCCTCGTAACCGTCAAGTGCCATTATAGGATCAAAACACCGAACCTCTTCTGATAAAGTATTTATTACTGAAGTTTCAATATACGGTGGGTTTGATACAATCATATCCCACTTTTCATATTGTTCCTTTCCTTCAAGTTCAGTAAACAAATCACTTTGAATCAATTCCACATCGGCTCCGAGCCTAATCATATTATCCTTAGCAACCTCAATAGCAGCTTTTGACAAATCAACACCTACTGCCTTACCCAGCTTTCTTTCAAGAGCCAATGTAGCTATTATACATCCGGAGCCGGTACACATATCAAGCACATACTCATTACCCTTCAATAGCTTCAGTGACTGCTCTATAAGAACTTCCGTATCAAAGCGCGGTATAAGGACATCTCTGTTAACAGTAAATGTCCTGCCATAAAACCAAGCCTTACCTAATATATGCTGTAATGGTTCATGACTGCACCTGCGGTCTATATATCCTTTAAACTTATCATAATCGCTCTGAGACACTTCTCGTTTCCCATGTACTAAATAATCCATTTTAGTTATGCCTGTGATGTCCGAAAACAGTTCAAAGCTATCAATATCAGGATTATCAATCTTAAAAGCCCTCAACTTATCGGCACCCATTTTTACTGTTTCAACAATACTTGCCATATTCTCACTCTGTTCTTCTTTGTTTAAACACCGGAAGTTCCTCTGCGTATGAATCCTCAACGGTTTCCTCAGATTCACCATCCTCAAAATCATATGCCTCTACAACTTCACTCTGTTCAAGGTGTTCTGAATCTTCATACTCTTCATCACATTTAGCTTCATAATTTGCAACAGCCTCAGAATAAGCCGCACCATATGCCATATCAGACTCTGAATAAGAATCCTCACTGTTATTATCTGACACATCCTCTTCAGGCTCTTCCGGCTTTTCAAACTTAATTACTCTTGATTTATGCTCATCCTCAAGGTCAAAGCTTGTAGCAAGCGCCACTTCAGCCTCAACACGTTCTATTTCGTCTTCCATATCCTCTGCGTCTGCATAATATGATTCCAAAAATGCATCAACATCAAACACTGCTTCTACTGCCTTTATTGCAACTTCAATCATATCCTGTTCCGGCTCCTTTGTTGTAAGCTTTTGGAACCACATTCCCGGAACACTTATTGCATTAAAGAACTTATTATCATACTTTCCTGCAAGTTTTATTATCTCATATGAAACGCCTGCAATAACAGGGACTAACAATATTCTAAGCACCAACTGCAATACAGTGTTATCCACTCTTATAAATATAAAAAAGATGGCACTTATAATAATTACAAGAAACATAAAACTTGTTCCGCATCTCTTATGATATCTTGAACTTCTCTTAACATTCTCCACATTAAGTCTCATACCGTTCTCAATGCAGTTGATGCATTTATGTTCTGCCCCATGATACATAAATGTTCTTTTAATATCCTTCAACTGAGATATAAGAAGAATATACAAAAAGAATATAGCTAATCTTACTAAGCCCTCTACAAAATTCAATAAAACCTCTGAAGCAACTTTCTGTGATAAAAGTCTGGAAATGAAATACGGTAACACCATAAATAAACCAACTGCAAGCAACACTGCAAGTACAACCGTAAATGCCATTAGCACAGACTCTAACTTATCCTTAAAAACCGCCTTACCTACCTTATCAACCTTTGTATCATCCTGCTCCTCCGGATCATCATAAAAAGATGCCGAATAGCTAATAGTAGAAACACCTGTTACAAGCGAATCAACAAAACTTACAACACCTCTGATTACCGGAATATTAAGCCACTTAAATTTATCCGTTATTGATTTGCCTTCCTTAACCAATAATTCAATCTCTTTGTCAGGCTTTCTTACTGCAATAGCATATTTATCCCTATTGCGCATCATAATACCTTCTATTACAGCCTGACCACCAATTCCTGAAGTTTTCATATATACTCCTTTTCAAAATGCGTAAAAAAAGCAAAATAAGGTTGAGGTATTCTGCCTCAACCTTACCCAATAGTTAAAATTAGTTGCTCTGCACACCGTACTTTCTGTTGAACTTATCAACACGTCCACGTGTTGCTGTAGCCTTCTGCTGTCCTGTATAGAAAGGATGGCACTTTGAACAGATTTCAACGTGAATTTCTTCCTTAGTTGAGCCTGTTACGAATTCATTACCACAGTTACAAACAACCTTTGCCTGATGGTACTCTGGATGGATTCCTTCTCTCATGATTTCACCTCTTCATAAACTTTTATAATTGTCATTGCAAGACTTAATCTTACAAAGTAATCTCTTAGTCTTCAATAAGCAGCTTTGATATTGTAACATACTCCCAATATATATGCAAGTAGTTTTTTACAATTTCATTAGAAACATTGTAAACCCTTGATATTATACGGTTCCACGCTTGATTACCGTCTGAATAAACTCATCGTTATTCTTTGTTTTCACAAACAAATCAAGAATTCTTTCCGCAGCTTCATCAGTTTTAAGACCATTCAATGCCTTACGCATAATATCCACTGCCTGTCTCTCATTCTTATCCAACAACAAATCTTCTCTTCTTGTACTTGATTTTGCTATATCAATAGCCGGGAATACTCTCTTTTCTGACAACTTTCTATCAAGTACAATTTCCATATTACCGGTACCTTTAAATTCCTCAAACACCACGTCATCCATC
>JAFQIQ010000005.1 GCA_017397445.1 Lachnospira sp. | reverse complement strand
CAATGCTTATCGTTGTAAGCGTTGCTCTTGAAACAGTTCGTACATTGGAATCACAGATGATGATGCGTCATCACAAGGGATTCCTCGAATAAGGAGGTTCCGTTATGAATTTAATTTTATTAGGTGCTCCGGGTGCCGGCAAAGGCACACAGGCTGAAGTTATTTCAGATGCTCTTAATATCCCACAGATTTCAACAGGCAATATCCTGCGTGAAGCTGTAAAGAATGGTACAGAATACGGTCTTAAAGCAAAGGCTGCTATGGAAAGCGGATCTCTTGTTTCAGACGATGTTGTTATCGGAATTTTAAAGGACAGAATCGCTGAGGATGACTGCAAGAATGGTTTCATTCTTGATGGATTCCCAAGAACAGTTCCTCAGGCAGAAGCACTCGATGCAATGGGTGTTCAGATCGACAAGGTCGTTGAAATTTTTGTAGCCGATGAAACAATCCAGCAGAGACTTTCAGGCAGAAGAGTATGCGAAGACTGCGGTGCTTCATATCACACAGAATTCAAGCCATCAAAGGCAGAAGGCAAGTGTGACAAATGCGGCGGTAATACTGTTCAGCGTAAGGATGATCATCCGGATACAGTTATTGAGCGTTTAAAGGTTTATCATGATCAGACAGCTCCGCTCAAGGATTTCTACAGCAAGCAGGGTAAGCTTGAAACTGTTGTAGGACAGGATGATGTTGCTGAAACATCAAAGCTTACACTTAAAGCTGTCGGAGCATAATAATGATAAGTATAAAATCTTCCACAGATTTAGCTAAAATGCGTCAGGCCGGTCTTATTGCCGGCAGGGCATTGAAGCTTGCAGGTGAATCTATTAAAGCTGGTATGACAACCAAAGCCCTTGACAAGATAGTTCATGATTATATTATCAGTTGCGGGGCTAAGCCGTCATTCCTCGGATATGGCGGATTTCCGGCAAGTGCCTGTATTTCAATCAATAATGAGGTAATTCACGGCATTCCGAGCCAGAAAAGAAAAATTGCTGAAGGCGATATTGTAAGTGTTGATGTTGGTGCTTTCTATAATGGGTTCCATGGTGATACATGCGCAACATTTGCCTGCGGTAAGATTTCAGAGGAGGCGCAGGAGCTTCTTGATGTTACAAAGGCAAGCCTTTATGAAGGTATTGCCGCTGCTAAGATCGGCGCAAGAATCGGGGATGTTTCCCACGCAGTTGAAGAATACTGTGCGTCAAGAGGTTATGGAATCGTCAGAAATTATACAGGTCATGGAATAGGCCGCAATCTTCATGAAGAACCAGAAGTTCCGAATTTCGGAAGGGCCGGACATGGTCCGAGAATTGTTGCAGGAATGACATTCTGCATTGAGCCTATGATTAATCAGAAGGGCGATGCTGTAAAGGTTCTTGGTGATGGATGGACTGTTATAACATCAAGCGGTTCGCTGTCAGCTCACTTTGAGCATACGATAGCAATTACACCTGACGGTCCTGTTATTATGACAGAGCCATGATGATTGAAAAGGGTATGGTTGCAAGAGCAACAGCCGGTAAAGAATGCGGACGCTTATTCGTCGTAACCGAAGTTTCCGATAAGTATGTTTTTATTGCTGACGGAAGAAAGCGAAAGCTTTCCGGTCCGAAACGAAAAAGCTTAAAGCATTTGAGATTTACCGATAATATTATTGATATTAATGATATAACTGATAAGAAGCTTAGAAATGTACTCAGTTCAATGAGTACACCGTAACCGATAAGGGGAGGTATTTATTTTGTCTAAGGAAGATGTAATTGAATTAGAGGGCGTTGTTGAGGAAGCTCTTCCGAATGCTATGTTCAGAGTTAAGCTCCCGAACGACCACATAATTCTTGCACATGTATCAGGCAAGCTGAGAATGAACTATATTCGTATAGTTCCCGGCGATAAGGTTACAGTTGAAATGTCACCTTATGACCTGACTAAGGGCAGAATCACTTGGAGAGCCAAGTAATTGGCTTTAAGAAACCTGAGGCGTTGTGAAAATGATGCTTCTGTAAAAAATAAGGGAGGTATTTACAATGAAAGTTAGACCTTCAGTTAAACCTATTTGCGAAAAATGCAAGGTTATAAAGCGCAAGGGAAAATAATGGTAATTTGCGAAAATCCAAAGCATAAACAGCGTCAGGGCTAATAACTCCTGACATCTTATTAACGGAGGTGCTATTAATTAATGGCAAGAATTTCTGGTGTTGACCTGCCAAAAGATAAAAGAGTTGAAATTGGTTTAACTTATATCTATGGTATCGGTCGTCAGACTGCTACAACAATCCTTAAGGAAACAGGTGTTAACCCTGATACAAGAGTTAAGGACTTAACAGAAGAAGATGTAGCAAAGCTGCGTGATTATATTGATAAAAACTGTAATGTTGAAGGTGATCTCAGAAGAGAAATCGCTTTAAACATCAAGAGACTTGTTGAAATCGGTTGCTACAGAGGCGTTCGTCACCGTAAGGGTCTTCCTGTAAGAGGACAGAGAACAAAGACAAACGCAAGAACTCGTAAGGGTCCTGTAAAGACAATCGCTAACAAGAAGAAGTAAGGAGGGTATGAACTAAATGGCACAGGTAAAAGGTAAAAAGGTTGCTATCAGAAGACGTAGAGAACGTAAGAACATCGAAAACGGCGCTGTTCATATCCAGTCTACTTTCAACAACACAATAGTAACTATTACAGATACTCAGGGTAACGCTCTTTCATGGGCAAGTGCAGGCGGACTTGGCTTCAGAGGTTCAAGAAAGTCTACACCATTTGCTGCACAGACAGCAGCTGAAACAGCAGCTAAGGCAGCTATGGAACACGGTCTCAAGAGTGTTGAAGTTTACGTTAAGGGTCCTGGTTCAGGCAGAGAAGCTGCAATCAGAGCTTTACAGACAGTAGGTCTTGAAGTTAAGATGATCAAGGACGTAACCCCAATCCCACACAACGGATGCCGTCCTCCAAAGAGAAGACGTGTCTAATTTACAGGAGGTGTAAAGAAATTGGCTATTAATAGAGAACCAATTCTCAAGAGATGCAGATATTTAGGAATCAGCCCACAGGTTATGGGTATTTCTAAGGAAAGCAATCGTAACCCTAACGCAAACAAGAGAAAGAAAGTTTCAGAATACGGAATGCAGCTCAAGGAAAAGCAGAAGCTCAAATTCATCTACGGTGTTCTTGAAAAACCTTTCTATCACTATTTTGAAATCGCTGAAAAGATGGAAGGTAAGGCCGGTGAAAATCTCCTTACAATCCTCGAATCACGTCTTGACAACGTTGCTTTCAGAATGGGTATGGCTCTTACAAGAAGAGAAGCAAGACAGCTCGTTTCTCACGGTCATTTCATGGTAAATGGCAAGAGAGTTGATATTCCTTCATACAGAGTTAAGGTTGGCGACGTTATCGAACTTTCTGAAAACAGCAAGAAGAGCGACAAGTTCAAGGATGTAGCTGAAGCAACTAAGGGCAGAGTAATTCCGCTCTGGCTTGAAGCTAACAGAGATGCAGCAACTGCTAAGGTTGTTCGTATGCCTGTTAAGAGTGACCTCGACTACGAAGTTGAAGAAACATTCATCGTCGAACTTTACTCAAAATAATAATAATATTTATATTACTATTATTACTATTAGCCTGTTGATTTATATAGATAAATAAGTGATTGCAAAATAGGAGGGTTCTTATGCTTGAAAAAATCGTAAAGCCGGAAATTGATACTGTCGAGCTCAGAAGTGATGGCAAATACGGAAAGTTTGTTTTATCACCGCTTGAACGTGGTTACGGTATTACATTAGGTAACAGTCTGAGACGAGTATTACTCTCCTCGCTGCCCGGTGTCGCAGTTAATTCTGTAAAGATTGATGGAGTTCATCATGAGTTATCAACAATTCCGGGTGTTAAAGAGGATGTTACGGAAATAATCCTTGCAATTAAAGGCCTTACAGCTAAGCTTTACGGCGAAGGACCAAAAACTGTTTATATTGAAGCCGAAGGTGAATGTGAAGTCACAGCCGGAGATATAAAGACTGATTCAGAAGTCAATATCCTTGATCCGGGAATGCATATAGCAACACTCGGCAAAGACGCAAAGCTTTACATGGAAATCACTATTGATCGCGGCAGAGGTTATGTTTCAGCAGAACGTAATAAGCAGCAGATGGGCAATATGCCAATAGATGTTATTGCGGTTGACAGTATCTATACTCCTGTTTTGAAGGTTAATTACAAGGTTGAAGACACTCGTCTCGGCCAGGTAACTGACTTCGATAAGCTTACAATAGAGGTATGGACAGATGGAACTATCTCAGCAAAGGAAGCTTTGTCGCAGGCAGCCAATCTCCTCAACGAGCATCTGAGGTTATTTGTTGATCTCTCTGAAGAGGCAATAATAGCCGAAGTTTTAGTCGAACAGACAGATAAGGGT
>JAFQIQ010000057.1 GCA_017397445.1 Lachnospira sp. | reverse complement strand
TCCTTATTCATAATACAAAACATTGGTCTGTTATTGTCAAAATCCCATGTATGTGTAGAATCGCCATTACAATACATTTTCTCTTTACATTCACTGCACTGCCTGCAATACTGCGTCCTGTCCTGCCGAAATTCTTTAAACCTTTCAAACCACACCGTCGAGAATCGGTCTCTGCTTATATTTCCCTGAACCAATTCCGGCCTTCTTTCTATATCCAGACATGAATATATGTCACCATTGCATAGTATACTTGCGACATATAAACCTGAACCGCATATAAAATAATTATCTCTTACCTCGTGCTCATATTCGTATGAAAGATAATGGGAACAACCAAAACACACATCCATCTTTGTATCTTTAGAATACCTTTTATCTCTTATAAAATCAAGTAATTGAATCATCTCTTTATAAGACAACAATAATGATTTGTCATCTAAGGCACGGCCTATAGGTTCAAGATTAATAATTCGCCATGAATGTACACTAAGTTCTTTCATAAGCTCGTACATCTTACTTAATTCATTAAGATTGTTCTTATGTATTACAGATGTTATCTGCACCAATATCCCTTCTTTATTAAGAAGGTCTACCGCACGTAAGGTACGCTCAAAACAACCCGTTACATTACGCAGCCATTCATGCATATCTTCCATGCCGTCAAGACTAATAGTAACTGATTGGAGTTTTAATGCCTTTAACTTTTTTACATTGTCAGCGTCTATCAAGGTTCCATTGGTTGTCATCCCCCAACTGAATCCAAGTTCAACAACCTTCTCCACAATAACAAAGAAATCCTTATGTAACATAGGCTCTCCACCGGTAATACATATCATAATTGAACCTGCTTCAAAATCCTGTGCCACTGTTTCTAAAGCTTCAATCAATAAAGCTGTATCAATATATTGTCCATTAACCTGTTCACAGCTGCTGCCACAATGTAAGCATGCCAGATTACACTTGTCTGTAAGCTCAATAAACAGATACATAAGTTTGGGATTCTTTATAAGATACTCTCTATACCTGTACAAACTCTTCATATTCTCTGATTTAATATTTATCTTATTCTGCACCAAAAAGCTCCCTTCTACATAATCTGTAAATCTTCTGCATCTGCAACTATATCTGCCCCCTGCACTATATCAAACTCATCTGCATATCTGTTTTCCATCGGAATCCATCTTTCTTCAAACATAGTTGTGTCACCATTACGCTGCTTTATTCTTTCTAATTGTTTCTTCCCATCTATTCTCAGATATACAGATATGTCATAATATCTCCCAAAATGCGGGTGCATAGCATATGCGCCTTCAACCACATATAACTTACTTTGTTTTACAACGATACTATCTGCCAAATCCATAGTCTTACAATCAAATCTCTGATATACAAAATCACTGCCACTCTTTCTTACTCTATTCAGCTGGTCTATCACTTCTTTTTTCATCCTATTGTAATCTATATTGCCCCCCGGCTCTGCCAGACGCTCCAAAGTTCTTAACTCCTTAGGCAAAAAGAAATCATCACAATGTATAACGGATGCTCCAAACTCTTTTTCCAACTGAACAGACAATGTTGTTTTACCGGCGGCACTCATACCGTCAATGGCAATAACCACCACCTCTTGTTGCATTAATTTTTTCCTACACTCTCGAAATATTATATCATACATTTATTTATCCTCTCCTTTTACAGTCACCATAGCAACAAATCCGGCAACAGTTCCCTGCCACCGGATTCAATTCTAGTTATATCTTTGACTTAATAGTATAAGACGCTCTTTTTGAGCTTCAGGCATAGTATCCGTTATATCAGATATAAATACATAAAACTGTTTATCAGAATCACCCGGTCCTGCATCCTGCAAGTGTCCACAATCATCTATCCAGCGGATTTCACCGTCTTTACGAATTATTCTGTAACGTATATAATCCATCTTTTTATCTGAGCTGGTTATCTGTTCTGCAATCTCACTTCTTATTCTGTTTAAGTCATCAGGATGAACCATTCCTTTAAAGGTTCCACCCACATATTCCTTGAACTCATCTACTGTTTTGCATCCATAGATATGCAATACCTGTGGATTTGCATATAGTACCTCTTCACTTTCGAGCGCACTATAAGCAAAAAAGCCTTCATCCATAGAAACCAATGTCTGAGCCAACTGCTTTCTCTTAGACTCTTCGTTCTCTCTCATAAGTGATTCAATACTTCTTATGGTTATTATAGCTGTCTTTGGTTCACCGTTTTCCCTCTCATTGACATTAACACTTGTAAGGCACCATTCCTCACCTTTACCCATAGAACTTCTTCGGTACTTGTATTCTATAACATCACGTTTGCGAAGAACCATCTTAAGATTATCCAATGATAAAAACTTTCTGACATTTTCTTCGTCATATGGAAGAATTCTTCCTGTTCCAAAATGTCGGTTTACAACCTCTTCGTAATTACCTCTGTCCAACATATGATTCTCGTCAGGATATATCATTCTAATGTAGTTATCCTGCAAATGTACAAAATAAACCTCTCTGTAAGAATACACAATACTATCAAGAGCATTCTGATAGATATGCGTATGCGTGACATCCCTAAGAAAACAACCTACGTATCCACGCTCATACTGATAAAATGTTATCTGAAGATATTTACCTGACAATGTACTATATGCATGATGTTCCATAACTTCACCGTTATATGCCGCTCTGTACATCTTGTCCATAAAGATGTTCTTCTTATCTCCAAATGCCTTCAATGCCAATTGTCTTAATCTCAACATATCCCCGCCACTAACCTTTGACATTTCTCTGTTAGCGTACACAATATCATAATCATACGCAACGCCAAATTCATCAACTGTAACCTTGGCAACCGCATATCCGCATGGCATATTACCATAATATCTTTCCAAAAGATGTCTCTGCTTCTCTGTAAGGTCCTCAACCTCACAATCCATAGCTGCCTCTTCTTTATTTCTATCCTTCAGATCCGTCATATCCGTAAGAGCACTATAAAACATTTTGTGACCATCTTTCTCTCTTAAGAAAAAGACTCTCATATGTACCCACAATACTTTGCCGTCAGTTCTTACATAATTGATATGACCTTCTGCCCCTGTAGCAGGCTGTGCATATGCCTGTTCAAAAAGATTGAATAACGTCCTTCTATCTTCGTCATATACATGGCTGGCAATTTTCTTAACATCCATAGCTGCTTCTTTAGTAGAAATGCCTGCTAAATGATAGTACTGTTCGTTAACTCTGCTTATCTCAACATTGTTATCGCAAACATCATAAAATGCAGCCGGCCCCAATATGTTGTTAATCATGGTATCATTAAAAAGATTAACGTCCAGGAATTCCCTGACATGAATCTGTTCTACCTGCTTACACCACATACCGTTATAATCAACATTTCTCTCATCGCATATAAGATTCTCAAAATCTTTAATTGGCATAGGTTTAAAATAATAATAACCTTGTGAATATCTACACCCCATCTTCAACAGATAATTTTCCTGTTTCTGGGTTTCCACACCTTCAACAACAACCGGAACTTTCATCTGACGTGCC
>JAFQIQ010000056.1 GCA_017397445.1 Lachnospira sp. | reverse complement strand
GCGCAATCTCATCTGTATCAAACTTAGAGTCGTAAGCTAACGCAATACAATTCTTCAACTCTTCCTCTGTGAAATCATCAAGCATAAGCTTCATAACCTCATATGCAACCTCCGCATATGACATCTTCGACAATTCCTCTAAACTCTTATCTAATGTCGGGATGCTGTCAGGTACGAACAAACCGCCGTCTGCCGCAAGTCCCTTCAAAATAGCCTGTGATGCTGTAACCTTAACGCTGTCGTCTCTGGTACTTCTGTAAAATAAACTCATTATAACACTCTCCGTCTTCTTGATAGAATAAATGTATTTATACGCTTGCCATTATACACCAACCACACGGACAAATACAATAGATATTTTTTATATTTCTTGAAATAAAACCAAAAGTCGTATATTATTATATTAGATTATTATGCATTAATGAGGAGTTACCATGCCGGCCGGAGTTTACATTACAAAGAAAAAAAATAACACTGAATATTATCGGGTATCCTTTACCTATAAGAATAAACACATAAGCCTTGGAAGTTTCGATGATATAAACAAGGCTTCTTTAGTATACAATGAAGCTCTCGATATAGTATCAAATCCCGCAATCCACTTTGTAAATGCTGAAACTCACTCAACTTCATATAATGACTTAATGCCTAATATAACATTTGAAAAGTATATAATACTCATTAATTTTAGAGACAACAATATATATATCAAAACGCCAATATACCTGTGCAATAAATATTTCTTATATTTTCTGACTCAGGAAAATGTATTGACTTTCAGCACCGATGACCTTTTTTATTATTCCAACCACAAGATTATGAGCCGTGGCGGATACTATTTTGTCAACGATTATGGCATCCAAAGCAGCATCTTAACCCGATACGGAATAAGAGCACACTCCGTAAAGGGACGTGATTACATTTTTAAAAACGGCGACGAAAAGGACTACCGTTATGAAAATGTATATGTAATTAATCAATACAATGGGGTGTCCGTTATTGAAAAAAAGGGACGTACTATGTACCGTGCCATAATACATATTAACGGCAATTATATAATCGGCGACTATGCAAGCGAAGCGCAAGCTGCCATCGCCTATAACAAAGCCGCCGATATGCTTGTTAATAAAACCGCTGTTAATTATACCCGAAACTATATCGACAACATCTCAAGCATCGAATACGCTTCTATGTACAACATGGTAAAGATATCCAAGAAATTCAGAGAATATATTACTACGCTCTAGGCGTATTATAATAACCGTGAGGGATATAAGGTGCGAGCATATATTTTACACACTGTAAAATATATGCTCGCACTTAATTACCCCCCCCACAATTATCTCATCACCCTTTTATAGCCCAGCGGAGTTTTGTAGACTTAGCACGCGGATTTCTTGCGCACTCTGCCGCAGATGGCCGAATCACATCCTCCGAAGCGTCACTGTAAACCCCTGCTTTCTTTAATTCTTTGAATGCCTTC
The DNA here is from genome assembly GCA_017397445.1 of Lachnospira sp. Classification (GTDB taxonomy): domain Bacteria; phylum Bacillota; class Clostridia; order Lachnospirales; family Lachnospiraceae; genus Lachnospira. Next base: position 4,217 of record JAFQIQ010000056.1, on the reverse strand, counting down.
TTCACAAGTCTGTCCTCTCCTGAATGAAAAGTAAGTATGGCAACTCTTCCTCCAGGCTTTAATATATCCGGAAGTTTTTCAAGAAATGCATACAAAACCTCAAACTCACTATTAACATCTATTCTTAATGCCTGAAAGACTCTTGCACAGGATTTTTTAACAGCTTCCTTCCGTTCAGCCTTAGGGACTATCTCCAATGCCTTTTCTATAGCATCTTTAAGCTCCGTAGTAGTTTCAAACTTTACGCCCTTTCTCATATTGTCAAATACCACTTTAGCAATTTCCTCTGCATACGGCTCGTCAGAATTATCAATAAGCATTCCCACAAATTCATTTTTCGTAATACCGCTAAGTCTCTCCGCCGCAGACTGTCCATGTTCCGGGTCCAGTCGCAAATCAAGGGGACCATCAACTTTATAAGAAAATCCTCTTTCCGGATTATCTATCTGCATAGATGATACGCCCAAATCCGCAAGCACAAAATCAAACTTACCTGCCTCTTTTGCAACTTCATCAATATTAGCAAAATTAGTCTGATGAATAGTAAGAATCTCTGGTCCGAATCCTTTATCTTCCAGCCTCTTTTTAGTTTTTACTATCTCTATGGGGTCCACATCCAAAGCATGCATATGCCCCTGACCTTCCAATCTTTCAAGCATAGCCTTCGTATGTCCACCATATCCAAGTGTGGCATCAAGTCCCTGCTCACCCGGCTGAATCTTTAACACATCAAGTATCTCATTAACCATAATTGATATATGCATCCCCGCCGGAGTACTTCCCTTACTAATAACCTTCTCTATAGTATCAGCATATTTTTCAGGCTGTGCCTCCTTATACTTTTCATGAAATGAACGCGGATGTGTACCTTTGTATCTTACACGTCTCTTGTGCGTTGTCTCTAAATCACCATTCATATCAATCTCCCATTAATAATCTTTGTAACTATGTTCAACTTTTCTTTCTACCGCATGCTTCTTTTTAAACAATATTTTTTTCATCCATAACAATAATAAAAATATCATCAAAAGGCCAAATGCATATGTACCAACCCAAACTGACATATGATATGGAACATATTCTTTTTTAGTTTCCGGATTGTAGTAAACCGTGACTTTTCCATTAACAATATCGGAATTGTTAATGGTTACTTTCTTATACGTTCTGTCTGGTAACTCCAGCGTTACACTATTCTTATCCTTATGGGCGTCTACCACATATTTATCGCAGCCGCTAATTTTCCCCGCTTCGTCGACAGTCCAGAAAACCAGTGCAACCATGTAGACAATGGCAACTAACATAAGTACTATCGGAAGCTGCATATCTTTTATCTTCTCTGCACGTTCTGCGGCAGCACTATATCGCCCCTCACCAATTCCGCAACCTTCATAATCAGATGAATTTCTCGCCATCCTGTCCTGAGTATACAAATCATTCATAAGTAAGCCCTCCAAACTTGTATGATAATTATATCTTATCAGATTATTTTTCTTTGTAAATCCTTAACCTGTAAAATGTCGCTACAAGCGTCTTAACTATACATTTTTTAAACTATAACAACAAAAGAGCTTCTGCCCTTACCGCAAAAGCTCTTTATCGTCAATTAATTACTTCTGGTTAATGTAGTTCACAAGGCCTTCTGCCTTAATAATCTTCTGCATAAACTCCGGGAACGCCTGTCCCTGAAAAGATTCTCCAGTTGTCTTGTTAGTAATCACACCACTATCAAAATCAACCTCTACAGCATCTCCGGCATTAATTGCCTTTGCAGCTTCAGGACATTCAATAATTGGAAGACCAATATTAATAGAATTACGATAAAAAATTCTTGCAAATGTCTCTGCAATAACACAGCTTACACCAGCCGCCTTAATAGCTATCGGTGCATGCTCTCTTGAAGAACCGCAACCAAAGTTCTTATTAGCTACAATAATATCACCCTTGTTAACATTCTTTACGAAATCCTTATCAATATCTTCCATACAGTGTGTAGCAAGCTCTGCAGGATCTGATGAATTGAGGTATCTTGCAGGAATGATTACGTCTGTATCTACATTGTCACCATACTTAAAAACTCTTCCTTCTGCTTTCATTGTCTTATCTCCTTAAACTCTATACTCATCGCCGTGTTTCACACAGCCTTATATTACATACCAATATCGCTTGGCTGGCTAATCTTACCTGTGATAGCACTTGCTGCAGCAACAGCAGGACTTGCAAGATAAATCTCTGAATTAACATGTCCCATTCGGCCAACAAAATTTCTGTTAGTTGTAGATACGCATCTTTCTCCTTCAGCAAGAATACCCATATAACCGCCAAGACATGGGCCACAAGTAGGTGTACTTACTACTGCTCCTGCCTTGATAAATGTCTGAACAAGTCCCTCTTCAATAGCCTGCATATAAATCTTCTGTGTTGCCGGAATAATAATAACTCTAAGTCCCTTAGCAACAGTCTTGCCCTCTAAAATCTTTGCAGCCACTCTAAGATCATCAATACGTCCATTAGTACATGAACCGATAACAACCTGATCTATCTTAATCTCGTCAATACTGTCAACTGTATGTGTATTCTCAGGAAGATGTGGGAAAGATACTGTTGACTTAATTGTACTCAAATCAATCTCAATAACCTGCTCGTACTCAGCATCCTCATCTGCTGTATACTCAACCCATTCTCTCTTTGAATGTTCTCTCATATATTCTCTGGCTAAATCATCAACAGGGAAGATACCATTCTTTCCACCTGCCTCAATTGCCATGTTAGCAATTGTAAATCTGTCATCCATAGAAAGGTTGGCAACACCATCCCCAACAAACTCCATAGACTTGTAAAGTGCTCCGTCAACGCCAATCATACCGATGATGTGAAGAATAACATCCTTACCACTTACCCACTTTGAAGGCTTACCTGTAAGCACAAATTTAATAGCTGAAGGCACCTTAAACCATGCTTTACCTGTTGCCATACCGGCAGCCATATCTGTTGAACCTACACCTGTAGAAAATGCTCCAAGAGCACCATATGTACATGTATGTGAGTCAGCACCGATAATAACATCACCTGCAACAGTAAGTCCCTGCTCAGGTAAAAGTGCATGCTCGATACCCATCTGTCCTACCTCAAAGTAGTTAGTAATATCATGCTTCATAGCAAACTGGCGAACACATTTACAATGTTCTGCTGACTTAATATCTTTATTAGGCACAAAATGATCAGGAACTAACGCAATCTTATCCTTATCAAAAACTGTTTTAACAGTCATCTTCTCCATCTCATGAATTGCAACAGGAGATGTAATATCGTTACCAAGAACAAGATCCAAATCCGCCTCGATAAGCTGTCCTGCTTTAACCTCTGAAAGACCTGCATGTGCTGCAAGAATCTTCTGTGTCATTGTCATTCCCATAAATCAAAACCTTCCTTTCAATTCCATATGATAGTATCTTACATCATTAAAGTCCATATTGCAAATATTTTGTTAAGAAAAGTTTATCTATATAATATTAGAGACATTACTATATCCATAGCAATGCCTCTGTCCGTATAAACTTTATTAATATTTGCCAAAATTACCATCAAGTGAAATTACTGATTCTGCATTTGCTGCATAAGCTTGTGCACTTGTATTCCCAAATGACTGCTCATATGCCAAATTTCTGCCGTTAGCACTTGTAAGCTTGTACTTCGAAATCATATTGCGAAGTGCAACCGCCTGATTAGACAACTCTTCACTGGCTGACGCACACTCTTCACTTGTTGCAGAATTAGTCTGTACTACCTGTGATACCTGATTAAGTGCCTGATTAATCTGTGCAACCGCTGTTGCCTGCTGACTACATGCTGATGCAATAGCAGCAATCTGTTCAATACATCCTTCCAAATCAGTAACTGTCTGATCAAGTGCTGCCGCTGTACCCTCTGCAAGCTGTGAACCTTCCTGCACTTTATCAATAGATGACTGAATAAGTTCTGCTGTTTCCTGAGCTGCTGCGGCACTCTTCTCTGCAAGATTCTTAACTTCTTCTGCCACTACAGCAAACCCCTTACCATGAACACCTGCTCTTGCCGCCTCTACTGTAGCATTAAGTGCAAGAATATTAGTCTGAAACGCAATATCATCAATAGTCTTAATAACCTTAGAGATGTTCTTTGATGCAGTCTGAATAGCATGCATAGCCTTCATCATCTCTTTCATCTGATCATTACCCTTT
>JAFQIQ010000055.1 GCA_017397445.1 Lachnospira sp. | reverse complement strand
TTTGTTAGAAGAATATTTTTTAAATAAATAGTATTATTGCTTTTGGGTAGACATAACCGCTGGTATAAAAAGGGAATTTTATTATAGTGCTTAACGATAATAATATGTCGATTTCTCAAAATGTTGGCGGTGTGCCTAATATGCTTGGACAGGTCAGAGCTTCAGATACGTATTATGACGTAAAAGAGGGCGTTGCCAATGCTTTGTACAAGCTGCCGGGTGGCGAGAAGATGATAAGGTCTATTAAGAATACTAAGAGTAACTTAAAGAAGCTTATTATTCCGGATCAGATGTTTGAAAGTATGGGAATTACTTACTTGGGACCGGTTAATGGACATGACATTAATAAACTTATTAAGATATTTAACGTGGCTAAGCGTATTGACAGGGCAGTACTGGTACATGTGGTGACACATAAGGGACACGGTTATAAGCCGGCTGAACGTAATCCAAGCAAATTCCATGGAATATCGCCTTTTGATATTAAGTCGGGCAATGTTATTTCCAGTGGCAATCTGAAATCGTATTCGGATGTGTTTTCTGATGCGATTTGCACTCTTGCAAAACAGGATGATAAAGTGGCGGCTATAACAGCAGCTATGCCGGATGGTACCGGATTAAAGAAATTTTCCAAATGGTTTCCTGACAGATTCTTTGATGTGGGAATTGCGGAGGCTCATGCAGTGACATTTTCAGCAGGACTAGCTGCCGGTGGCATAAAACCAGTGTTTGCGGTGTATTCGTCTTTTTTACAACGTGCTTATGATCAGATATTGCATGATGTATGCATACAGCATTTACATGTTGTGTTTGCAATAGACAGAGCAGGGCTTGTTGGAAGCGATGGAGAAACGCATCAGGGGATATTTGATCTTTCGTTTTTAAGAAGTATTCCTAATATGACGATACTTGTCCCTAAGAATGCATGGGAATTAAGAGAATGTTTAAGATATTCACTGCAGGATTTTTACGGACCTATTGCCATAAGGTATCCAAGAGGAACTGCAAGTTATGATTTTGAAGAGTTTATGACACCGATACAATTCGGTAAATCCGAAATTATGTATTGGGAATCTGATATAGTGCTGATGGCGGTGGGAACTATGGTTTCGACGGCCGATACAGTAAGAAATATTCTTAAAGACAGAGGGTACAATGTATCTTTGGTTAATGCCAGATTTGTTAAGCCTGTTGATGGTGAATTAATTAAAGAATGTGCCGGCAAGCATAGACTTTTAGTTACATTGGAAGAAAATGTTACAAAGGGCGGTTTTGGTGAAGGGGTATGTTATTATGCCAACGAGCAGGGGATAGATATTAGTGTTCTTAATATTGCATTACCGGATGAATATGTGGAACATGGAAGCGTGTCTATTCTTAAAGCAGAAGCCGGAATTGACGTTGATTCAGTGGTTTCTAAGGTTGAGAATGCTTATAAGAATATTTTACAATAAGTTTTTGGATAAGGTGAGGTTATAATGGCAAAAGAAAGATTGGATGTTCTTTTGGTTAGTAGAGGATTGGCTGAATCAAGAGAGAAAGCTAAAGCTATAATTATGTCCGGCAATGTATATGTTAACGGACAGAAAGAAGATAAAGCAGGTTCTAATTTCAGCGAGGATGTTGTTGTTGAGGTCAGAGGCTCTACACTTAAGTATGTAAGCCGTGGAGGTCTTAAGCTTGAGAAAGCTATGGAAAATTTCGATGTAGTTCTTGAGGGTAAGGTTTGTATGGACGTGGGGTCATCCACCGGTGGCTTTACGGACTGTATGCTACAGAATGGTGCGGTTAAGGTGTATGCAGTTGATGTAGGACATGGACAGCTTGCTTGGAAACTTCGTAATGACGAACGTGTTGTATGTATGGAAAAAACTAATATACGATATGTTACTCCTGAAGATATTGCTGACAGGATAGAATTTTCAAGCATTGATGTATCATTTATATCATTGACTAAGGTTTTGGGTCCTGTAAAAGAATTGCTTTCAGATGACGGTCAGATTGTGTGTCTCATAAAACCGCAGTTTGAAGCCGGTAGAGAGAAGGTTGGTAAGCATGGTGTTGTAAGGGAACCGGAAGTTCATCTTGAGGTTATAGAGATGGTAGTAAATTACGCAATTTCAATAGGATTTGAGGCACTTAATCTGGAGTTTTCACCGGTTAAGGGTCCGGAAGGTAATATAGAGTATTTGTTACATTTGCAGAAGCATACTGAGGGTGTTTATGAAAGTACACCGTTTGATGCTTCGCAGATAGTTAAGGCAGCACACGATACGTTGAGTTAAATTGAGGGGTTGACCATGAGAAGATTTTATGTGATTTCTAATAAGTATAAAGACCCGGACAGGGAAAATGCTAATTATGTAGCAGAGTTATTGAGACAGTTGGGCGCAGAGTGTGAGTGTCAGGAGTACTCGGATGAAAAGACAGGCAATTACAGATACACTAATCCTGATTTAATACCTCAGGATATTGATTGTATAATTGTTCTGGGGGGGGATGGTACATTGCTTCAGGCAGCAATTGATCTTAACGGTCTTAATATTCCTTTGTTTGGTGTTAATATAGGCACACTGGGATTCCTTACAGACACGGATATGAGTGGTGTTAAAGAAGCTCTTACAAGTGTGGTAAATGGTAACTATGAGATTGATTGTCGTATGATGATTGATGGTAAAGTTTATCGTGATGATGAGGTTATATACGAAAACACTTCGCTTAATGATATTGTTATTAACCGTTGTGGAAGCCTCAGAGTAATTGATTTTGATGTTATCGTTAATGATGAATATTTGAGTTCCTATTCGGCAGATGGTGTTATTGTGTCAACCGCAACCGGTTCGACTGCATATAGTTTGTCGGCAGGCGGTCCTATATTGCAGCCTAATGCCCAGCTTATTATGGTTACGCCAATATGTCCGCATTCGCTTAATAAGAGGAGTATTATATTTGGTGCGGATGATGTGATTACTATTACGATGAACGATGATAAGAGATCCATAGAAGAAAGAGTTGCATCATTTGACGGAGACCAGTTTTTTAACGTTATTACAGGTGATAAAATTGTAATATCACGTTCGGATAAGGTTTCTAAGTTTGTTAAGACTAATAAGGCAAGCTTTTTACAGAGAGTACGCCAGAAAATGATGTGAGAGGTAAATATGAAAAGTAAAAGACATAGTAAGATTGTTGAATTAATTAAAACCAATGCTATTGCAACGCAGGAAGAACTTGCGTCAGCTCTTAATGAAGCCGGCTTTAATGTTACACAGGCTACTGTTTCAAGAGATATAAGAGAACTTAATCTTACAAAGATGAGTGTTGACGGCAAATTGAGATATGTTGTGCTTGAATCAGGGAATTCCCACATGGCAGACAAGTTTATAAGAGTATTTAAGGAAGGATTTGTCGGCATGGATATGGCACAAAATATTCTTGTTGTTAAGACAGTTCCCGGAATGGCAATGGCAGTTTGCGCAGCACTGGATGCTATGCAGTGGAATGAGATAGTTGGTTCCATAGCAGGAGATGACACCATAATGTGTGCAGTGAGAACTGTTGATGACACAATTAAACTTATGAATAAGTTAAAAAATATATTGCGTAAATAAAAATGGCGTTGTATAATATGTATATTATATGAAATGTATTGAGGTGTTTTACGTATGTTAACTAATTTACATGTGAAGAATTTTGCATTAATAGAGGAAGCGGATATAGATTTTGAGAATGGTCTTAATATCCTTAGCGGCGAGACCGGTGCAGGTAAATCCATTATATTAGGGTCTGTTAATATTGCTTTGGGGAGTAAAGTGTCCGCAGATGTTATTAGGCATAATTGTGAATATGCTTTGGCAGAGATAACATTTCATACGGATGATGAAGGCGTATTAGCACAGTTACGTGATATGGATATTGAGGATTTGGATGATGGACAGATTATTATATCCAGAAAAATTATGGCTAACCGTTCTCAGGTTAAGATTAATGGTATGAACTGTACAGCTACGCAGGTTAGAAAGATAGCGGCATTACTTATAGATATTCATGGTCAGCATGATAATACATTGTTGCTTAATGATAAAGCTCATATGGATATGGTTGATGATTTTGGCGGAACTGAGCTTGCAGACGATAAATCAGCATATAAGTTATTGTATAAAGAATATAATTCCATACTTTCCAGACTGGAAGAATTAGATATAGATGAAGCATCAAGACAGAGAGAGATTTCATTAGTTGAATACGAAGTCAACGAAATAATTTCAGCAAAGCTCAATGAGGGAGAAGATGAAGAGTTGGAGAGTCTTTTTAGAAAGATGAACAATTCCCAGAAGATACTCAGTGATGTATCTTTAGCTTCAAGACTTTTATGTGAGGGTGACGAGAATGCATTGGATTACCTTAATTTAGCTTTGAAGTCGGTAATTAATGCATCATCATATGATGAAAGTCTTTCGAATCTTGTGGATTCGTTAGAGACTGCTGTTGACATAGTAGGTGATGCTTCAAGGAGTATAATCGATTATGCGTCAGACTGTGCATATGATGAGTCTGAATATGAAGATATAAGCAGAAGACTTGATATGATTAACAGTTTCAAGTTGAAGTATGGAAAAACTATTGCTGATATTAACGAGTATGGCATTAAACAACAGGAAAAACTTGATGAATTATATAATCTTTCAGATATAATTGAGAGTTTAAAGCAGGAAGCAGAAGCGAAAAAGAAAGAGATGCTTAAAGCAGCTGGTGAATTGACTGTATTGAGAAAGAATTCCGCGAAGAAATTGTGTGAAGCAGTGTCGAAGGGACTTTGTGAACTTAACTTTCTTAATTCTGAATTTGAGGCATATTTTGAGGATTTGGAAGAAGCAGGTTCTAACGGTAAAGATTCTATGTGTTTTATGATATCAACTAATGTTGGTGAATCTTTGAAGCCTTTAGCGAAGGTTGCATCAGGCGGTGAATTGTCAAGAATTATGCTTGCAGTCAAGACTGTTATAGCAGATAGGGATGATACACAGACACTTATATTTGATGAGATTGATGCGGGTATTAGTGGTAAAACGGCACAGCTTGTAGGTGAAAAGCTTAAAGGATTATCAAAAGACAGGCAGATTATATGTATAACGCATTTGCCACAGATAGCAGCTTTGGCTGACACACATTATCTTATTGAGAAAAATGTTGTGGGTGCTTCGACGGTTACACAGATAAACAAGCTTAATGAAGACGAAAGTGTGAATGAGTTGGCACGACTTTTGGGAGGAAGTACAGTTACGGATGCTGTGCTTGCTAATGCAAAAGAGTTAAAGGCGATGTCATATTTACAATAATCACCTAATTTAATATTGCGATTAATGCAGATACTATTCATAATCATTTTGATAAGGGAGACTGATTATGAATAGTATTTTTTTGTCGGGTAAAAAGTATATATTAAAGATATTTCTGGTAGTCTGCCTTTTGGTTGGCGTTGGTACCGGATTTGGAATATATATTAATACTGTTATGGAGAAGATACCTAATGATATATACGTGATTAGAGATGATGAGGCAGTTGTTGATTTAGGAATTCCTGTAACAGGGGTATGTGAAGCTTCAGGTGGAATTACCAAGGTAGACTTTAATGAGCCTGTTATATTCAAGGGGAGTTCCACAGGCACTTATGAATTAAGCATCAGGCTTTTTGATTTGTTTAATATAAGAACTGTAGAAGTAAATGTTGTTAATGAGCGTAATATATATCCTTGTGGATTTCAGATAGGAATGTACTTAAAGACAGATGGAGTGTTGGTAGTTGGAACAGGAGAGTTTGAGGACTATGAGGGAAATAAAGTGAATCCCTGCAGTAATATACTAAAGCAAGGGGATTATATAACTGCTATTAATGGGAAGGAGATTAATTCAAAGTCGGAATTAAACAATATCATAAATGCATGTAATGATGAAAAAGTAATTTTAAAAGTAAGAAGGAATGGCGAAATTATTGAATTAAGCATAAAACCTGTACTGACAGCTGAGGGGGATTATAAGGTTGGATTATGGGTTAAGGATGATGCACAGGGCATAGGTACAGTAACATATGTTACCGATGACGGCAAATATGGAGCTTTAGGACATGGTGTAAGTGATCCGACTGTGGGAGAACTTATGGAAATTAGAGCGGGCTCTATATATAAAACTAAGATAATCAGTATCGTTAAGGGCGAAAATGGTGATCCTGGTGAATTTGTTGGTACAATTAATTACAGCGATAGTAATAAACTGGGCAGTATCATAAAGAACAGTATAAGTGGTATAACGGGCGATATCAGTGCTAATCTAATTAATGATTATAAACTTAAAAAAGTGCCTCTAGGATATAGTTATGAGGTTAAAAAGGGACCGGCTTATGTCAGGTTATACCATAACGGTGAGTATAAGGATTATGAGATTGAAATACAAAATGTTAAAACAGGTGCAAGTAAAAATATAACTTATAAAGTTGTTTCAAAAGAATTGTTGGAACTTACCAATGGAATAGTGCAGGGAATGAGCGGTTGTCCAATTATTCAGAATGGTAAACTGGTAGGGGCTGTAACCCATGTGTTTATCGATGATTCTACATGCGGGTACGGGATATTTTTGGAAAATATGTTAGAACATGGAAATTAAGAAGGCCGGTTGGCCTTCTTTTTTGATGATTTATGTTCTGCAATGTGATATAATATGTGAGGAAATTATGAAGTTGATGGAGGTTTTTATGGAGATCATAGATAAAAAAATAGATGGTGGAAAAGCATTTGATTGGGGAAAAACTTCATCTGATTATGCAAAATATCGTGATATTTATCCACAGGATTTTTATGACAAGATAGTAAGTCGTAAACTGTGTATAAAGGGACAAAATGTGTTAGATATAGGTACTGGAACAGGAGTTATTCCTAGGAATATGTATCGCTATGGTGCAAAATGGATAGGCACAGATATCTCAGAGAAACAGATAGAGCAAGCAAAGATTTTATCAAAGGATATGGATATTGAATATTATGCTTATTCCGCAGAAGATTTAGTTTTTTCAGATAATACATTTGATGTGATTACTGCCTGCCAATGTTTTTGGTATTTTGACCATGATATGATTATGCCTAAATTACATAGACTTTTAAAGGAAAATGGTCGTATATTGGTATTATATATGGCATGGCTTCCTTTCGAGGATAAAATAGCTGGTGAAAGTGAAAAACTTGTTTTGAAATACAGTCCGAATTGGAGTGGAGCAGGAGAAACTATGCATCCGATACACATTCCAGAGTGCTACAATGATAAATTTGAATTAGTATATCATGAGGAATATAAGTTAAATGTTCGTTTCACTAGGGATAGCTGGAATGGTAGAATGAAGGCTTGTCGTGGAGTTGGGGCATCTCTTACAAAAGATGAAATTGCAAGCTGGGAGAGAGAACACAAGGTCTTGTTAGATAATATTGCATCAGAAGAGTTTGATGTTTTACATTATGTTGCAATTGCTGAATTAAAAAAGAAGTAAACTTTCAGTCTTGTGGAGAAATTGAAAGCACGCAAGAATTTGAATTTGTGGCACTTCTTAAACAGGCAAATACAGACAGTTCTAAGATGGCTGAAGTTATTGGAGTGTCAGAGGCACAGCTTAGATTCGTAACAAATACAGGCTCCGGTATGGGACTTATTAAGTGTGGTTCGGTGGTTGTGCCATTTGATAATACAATTAGTAAGGAAACTGACTTATACAAGTTGTACAATACTAATCTGCATGAGAAGATAGCAGAGCAGAAGGCTAAAGAACAGAAATATAGTTAATGCAAAGTTGTGAAAAATGTGATATAATATATTGGCTGGGTACTACACCCAGCCTTGATACGAAACAAGTGAGGCTTAAAGATGAAGTTGTATGTAGTTACAAAGATGCTAGAACAGGATTTTGGTTGTGAAGGAATACCTGAAGGTAAAGAAGTGGAAATAGATGTGTTCTTAAGAGACGAAGAAGGAAATACATTAGAGGTTACAATTCCAGATGCTGAACTAATAAGAAAAGATATCAATGAAGGCGATTGGGTAGGATTCACAGCTAAAGGCGAGATTGTTAAAGAGTAGAGAGGAAAATTTGAAGTTGTAGGTGTATTTATGTGCTATGTTTATACACATAAATCGGAGGATATAGGTGATGTATAAAACTATTTTGTTAATTCTATTTTTAATAGTTAGTTGTCTATTGCAACACATTTCACATGAATTACTTCATATTTTTGTTGGAAAAAAGATTGGATTGTCAATAAACAAAATCCAGTGGTTTACATATCATGGAGGCACAAAAGTATTTTTTGACGGCGAAGAACAGATACTAGAATCAGATAGAGATATTCCTAAAGAATGGATATATATGAACCTTGCAGGCATTATAGGTACAACGATACTTGCATACATGTTTTGTGTGCTTTATTTTTTGCTTGGAGTAGGATATTTAAAACTTTTCATATGGGAACTGGCTATGATTTTTTTGTTAACTGATAGTTCATACGCTTTGGTATGTTCTTTTGGTAATTGTGGGGATTTTTATTTGGTTAACAAAAAATTCAATAGAAAAAATTTACTTAGATGTTTGTCGGTGTTGATTTTTATTTTTAATTGCACTATGTCTTTTATAATATGTAAATACCAATAGTGAAAAAATGTACAAACAGGTGTTTGCTTGCTTAGTGGAGTAATAGCGGAAAAATGTAACAGTCTTGTAGCAACTGACTTTTCAAAAAAGATGCTTAAGAAAGCAAATAAGAAATATCGTGCATATTCCAATATAGAATTTCGGGAAGGTAATATTTTACAGATTGAATATCCGGATGAAAAATTTGATGTTGTGGTTGCCGCCAATGTAATTCATTTATTAGATGAACCATATAAGGCATTAGCAGAATTGGATAGAGTTTGTAGGACTGGTGGAAAGATTATTATTCCAACATACATGAATAAAAATGATAAAGGGAAAATCAGTGGATTTGCCAATACTGTAGGGAAAGCAGGTGCAGATTTTAAGCGACAATTCACCTATGATTCGTACATGAAATTCTTTAAGGAAGCAGGATACAAGAATGTGAAATATTCCTTGGTTGAAGGCAAGATTCCATGTGCTATTGCAGTGATTACGAAATAGAAAGTTAAATTTGAACCTGGTGGTGAGTTTGGATGGAAATAACATTGATAGATAATGTTTCAAAAAGTGAGTTGGCTGAAATCAAAAAAATGATTGGCGAAGCATTTATTACGAATGAGCTTTTTCACGAGTTTGGAGATATAAACGACAGAAAAGAG
>JAFQIQ010000054.1 GCA_017397445.1 Lachnospira sp. | reverse complement strand
CGAAAGGTGTTGGCTATTAGACATCATTTGTGGGACTTGTAAAATTAATGAAAAAGAGTTATATTTAGTGGGTAATTAGTCTTAAGGCAAATCTTAGGGGCTCTTCTGCCTATTTAATTTCCAATGTAAATTTACCCGACCAATACATAGCATAAAAAAACTGCAACGCCCTACGCGTTGCAGTTTTACTATCCTATACTTGCCTATACAACCTCTCCCCCAACTCTCTCATCATCCCCTTATCCACCTTGCACACTTCCCTATCATAAGTGTACAAACCGTTAACCTCTTCCTCCACATCTGAAAGTTGGGTGTAAACACAGCCGCAAAGTCCTGCGCCTACTGCCGGAAGTACCATTTTTTCATACATATCCACTATACGCTTTGTAAGCTCCATTCCATCCTTACATGCTCCATACCCGTAAGACTTATTCTCATCAAAACAATGCCCCTTCACCTGATAAGTAAAGCCACCACATTCAGACAAAAATACAGGTCTGTCCTTCACCTTAATCTTCTTCGTTCTAAAGTATATATGCTCACTGTCAAAATCACTTTTTTCCTGTGCAAACCAGCCCGAAGTCGAATCGTAGAGTCTGCTGCCATCCACCGACTTCGCCACCTCATACATCCTGTCACTGTCAAACTGCCCCCAGCCTTCATTGAATATAGTGTACACCACTATACACGGATGATTATAAAGATGCTCCAAAGTCTCTTTCATATGACTTTCAAACACTTCGCGCCTTTTTGCATCTCCCGCAACATACTTGTTATCCTTACGTTTCTTAAACCCAATAGTAGGAAGCACCGTATCCTTAAGATAAGAGTACGAACCATTGTTTACCATATCCTGTACCACTAGCATTCCCAGCTTGTCGCATGCATAGTAAAATGCTTCCGGTTCCACCTTAATATGCTTTCTTAGCATATTAAAGCCCAGCTCCTTCATCCTAAGCACATCTTTTTCATACTCAGCCTCATCTTCCGGCAGATATATCCCCTCTTGAAAATATCCCTGGTCAAGTACACCATGCATAAACACCGGCTTCCCATTAAGGCACACTCTCTTCACTCCGTCAATCTCCCGTACATCCACCTTTCTCAACGCAAAGTATGTTTCCACAGCATCTTCCCCTGCACTGACACTCATCTGATACAACTTAGGATTCTTCACTGACCATAATTCCGGCGTCACCGTTTTCCCGCTGTCACTAATGGCACCATTAAGTTCAAGCCTTCCCTGCTTTCCTGCAAAATGCTTTGTAACACTATCCCCATCAGGCAGACTAACTGCTACGCTAAACCCGTTGAAATCACCCTCAACACTTATATCCACTCTGTCCATATCCGGTGTCATTCTAATACTACGAATATATTCTAATGGCACATTTTCAAGCCACACACTTTGCCATATACCACTAACCGGCGTATACCACATACCTCCGCGCTTCTTGCACTGTTTGCCATAAGGATAATCAAGGGACAATTCATCCGTAACACATACTGTAAGTTTATTAACCGTTCCTGTCTTTAACACATCCGTCACGTCCACGTTAAAAGGCAAATATCCACCTTCATGATGTGTCACATGCTTATCATTTACATACACATCCGCAATCTGGTCCACCGCTCCAAAGTGCAGTAATATTCTCTCTTTATCAAACTCATCCGGCACCCCAAATTCACATATGTACACAAGTCTTTCTTCCACCTCTTTATCATACCCTGAGAGCTTTGACTGCGGCGGATACGGCACATTAATATCCCTGCTATTAAGTTTCCACCCCTTATCCAATACACACCATTTTTCACGTTTAAACTGGGGACGCGGATGCGATTCCCATCCCTTCATCTCTGCACCTGTCATATCACAATCCTCCAAACAAACATCTTATAATAATTGTACCCTATAGCACGATGAACTGCAAGTCCCTGTATATGCCAAAACGCGGGGCCTCCGCCCCGCGTCAATTACCCGATTCTATACATATGATTGAGCGGCCCCGACCCTTTCCCAAGATTAAGACCTGCCTTCAATGCCCCTGTAAGATATTCCTTTGCATTCCTTATGCTCTCCTCAAGCAAATATCCTTTTGCAAGATTACATGCTATGGCAGATGACAATGTACATCCCGTACCATGGGTATTAGGATTATCGATTCGCTCTGCTTTAAACCAACTCATCTTATCCTTGTCATACAAAAGGTCTATAGCATCATTTACCAGATGTCCGCCCTTCAATAACACCGCCGTCTCGCCACGCAACTTAGCATATATTTCTTTCGCAGCATTTATCATATCATCTTCATTCTCAATTTTTATACCACACAAAACCTCTGCCTCAGGGATATTTGGGGTAATAACCTTGCCCAGCGGCAACAATTTACTGATTAAAACATCCATCGCCTCCTCAGAAAGAAGCTTTGAACCGCTTGTTGAGACCATCACCGGATCCACAACCACATTTTTAACCTTATACTCACTAAGTTTATCTGCAATAACTTCTATTATTCTACCGTTAGAAACCATCCCTATCTTCACACTGTCCGGATATATATCATTAAATATGCAATCCAACTGGCTGGCAACAAACTCAGGCGTGGCCTCCATTATGCCATACACTCCCGTCGTATTCTGTGCCGTAAGTGCCGTTATGGCACTCATTCCGTACATCCCATGTGCCGCAATTGTCTTAAGATCCGCCTGAATACCTGCACCACCACTGCAATCCGAACCTGCTATCGTCAGTACTTTTTTCACATCCGCTATCATGTTAACCTCCTTAACCGACCATCAGCGGACATCCACAAACCTCCCTATACAAAAAAGAGAGCTGTCCGAATAACAACTCTCCGTATAGCTTTCATATGGCTTCCTACGGCGGCATTATCCGCATCAGGTAAAGGGTCGAAGTTGATTACTTCCTCTCAGCCTGCCATACAAGCTCCCCTGCTTTTAATTTATGACGTAAGTATAACCCCATAGTTGTAATATGTCAAGGACATTACCCAAACAACGCCGTTGAATAGTACCTGTCCCCACTATCCGGCAATACCACAACTATAGTCTTTCCCGCATATTCATCCTTCGCAGCCAGCTTCAATGCCGCAAAAAGTGCCGCCCCCGAAGAAATCCCTGCAAGAATCCCTTCCATCATTGCCAGCTCCTTTGCTGTGACAAATGCATCATCATTAGCTACAGGAAATACCTGATCATACACTTCCGTATCTAGCACATCCGGCACGAATCCCGCACCTATTCCCTGAATCTTATGTGCTCCTGGTTTGCCTGTTGAAAGCACCGCAGAAGACGCCGGTTCAACTGCAACAACCTTAATATCCGGATTTTGGGATTTGAGATATTCGCCTACACCGGTAACAGTGCCTCCGGTACCAACTCCT
>JAFQIQ010000053.1 GCA_017397445.1 Lachnospira sp. | reverse complement strand
GTCTGAATAGCATGCATAGCCTTCATCATCTCTTTCATCTGATCATTACCCTTTGTAGCTCTTGCTACCATCTCTCTTACGACTACATCTGACTGATTAGTCACTTCTGCATTAGCATTAATATCCTTTGCAATCTCTGTCATTGAAGCACTAATCTGTTCAATGGCGCTCGCCTGCTCAGTTGAACCTTGTGCCAATGCCTGGCTGGCACTTGCCACCTGTCCTGAACCTGATGTAAGCTGCATACTTGATTCTCTGATACCAAGAAGTGTGTTGTTATTATCTGTCACAAGTTTCTTTAATGCTTTTCCTAAAGTATCATTGTCAGAACGCACCTCCACGTTGACTGTCATATCCCCTTCTGCTATCTTGTATGCTTCCTCTGAATACTTCTTTGTAGCTCCCACAACAGAATTAAATTCTCTCACTATAGCACCAAGCTCATTGTTATCTGTCTGTTCAAATGTCACACTTGTATCGCCTACAGCTAATGCATTCGCCATCTGCTGAAGCTGTCCCATACTATACTTAATAGTCTTAACAACCATATTTCCTACAATAACACCAGTAAGAAGTGACCCCACTACACATGCCAGAAATGCCAACTGGAATCCTGTAGCCGCAGCACTCTTCTCCGAAAGGTTCACGCCACCGCTAACCATTGCTAATGCTATTACCATCATTCCTAACGCATACAAACTACATAACATAAATGCAATTCGAATGACTGCAGTAATTTTCATGTTTTTCATATTCTTCATAACACCCATATTACTATTCCTCCACACTTGCTCCTAGTATTTACCAAAATTGCCATCAAGTGAAATCACAGATTCAGCACTTGCCGCCGCATAAGCCTGTGCACTTGTATTTCCAAAGGACTGCTCATATGCTATGTTTCTACCGTTAGCACTTGTAAGTTTGTACTTCGAAATCATATTACGAAGAGCAACTGCCTGATTGGATAACTCTTCACTGGCTGATGCACACTCTTCACTTGTTGCTGAGTTAGTCTGTACAACCTGCGATACCTGATTAAGCGCCTGGTTAATCTGTGCCACCGCTGTTGCCTGCTGGCTACATGCCGATGCAATAGCTGCAATCTGTTCAATACATCCTTCCAAATCAGTAACTGTCTGATCAAGTGCTGCCGCTGTACCCTCTGCAAGCTGCGAACCTTCCTGCACCTTGTCGATAGATGACTGAATAAGCTCTGCTGTTTCCTGCGCTGCTGCAGCACTCTTCTCGGCAAGATTTTTAACTTCTTCTGCAACTACCGCAAAGCCCTTACCATGAACACCTGCTCTTGCTGCCTCTACTGTAGCATTAAGTGCAAGGATATTAGTCTGGAATGCAATATCATCAATTGTTTTAATAACCTTCGAGATGTTCTTTGAAGCTGCCTGAATAGCATGCATAGCCTTCATCATCTCTTTCATCTGCTCGTTACCCTTTGTGGCTCTTGCCACCATCTCTCTTACTACCACATCTGACTGATTAGTTACCTCTGCATTAGCATTAATATCCTTTGCAATCTCTGTCATTGAAGCACTAATCTGTTCAATAGCACTCGCCTGCTCAGTTGAACCTTGTGCCAATGCCTGACTGGCGCTTGCCACCTGTCCTGAACCTGATGTAAGCTGCATACTTGATTCTCTAATACCAAGAAGTGTATTGTTATTGTCTGTAACCAGTTCTCTAAGTGCATTACCAAGTGTATCTTCCTCTGAAAGCACCGGAACTTCAACCGTCATATCACCCTTTGCTATCTGATGTGCAACCTTAGCATGTTTCTGTGTTGAATCAACCACAATTCTAAATTCATCCACAAGTCTGCCCAACTCATCCTTGTAACTTTCACCAATTTCAATATCCGCGTTACCTTTTGACAAGTTATCTGCAATATTTCTTAATAACTTAAGATGTCTTCTAAATGCTCCGATAACTACACATCCCGTAAACACTCCTGTAATTATCTGCAACAACATACATCCCAAAACTATAAACTGCCAAACAATTGCTTCTGTAGACCAGGCTTCAACAGCAAGACTTCCCTGTAATGCACATATGGCTATTGCACACACAACCAGTCCGTAAAGGCATGTCGCTGTAAAGCTTAATTTAATCTTAGTAACAAGATTCATCGATTTTATTGAATTCATATGCTTCATACTACACATCCTCCTGTACTGTTTCTTCATCACTATCAATAACCACTGTCAAATCCTCGTACTTAATAAGTTTGTGCGGATCAAGCAACAGCTTAACGCCATCCTCTACCTTTCCAAGGCCATAAACATATTTGTTTTTGCCATTTTCACTAGAAAGCGATGGTGGTGGTTCTATATCATCATCTTTAATATTAACAACACCTGCAATCTTCTCCACAATAAGACCAACCACAGTACCACTGACATTAATAATGATAATGCATGTTCTGTCATTATACTCATGTGGCTCCTGCTTAAATCTGACTCTCACATCAATAACAGGAATAATCTTTCCTCTAAGATTAATAAGACCTTTTATGTACTCCTCGACCTCCGGCACCGCTGTAATCGGCTGAATTCCTATTATTTCTACAATATACTTTAATTCAATACCAAAGAATTCATTGCCGGATCTAAAGGTCATAAACTTACCTTTTTGAGTATCTTCTTCTAACTCATCCGTTAACTGTTCTATAACTTCTGCCATCTGTCATACTCCTTTCTAGCCCTAGAACAAGCCACCCACATCAACTATCAACGCAATACTGCCATCTCCAAGCTGTGTGCAACCTGACAAACCTTCAACCTTCTTAATGTATGGCGGTATCGGTTTAACTACAATCTCCTGTTCTCCAATAAGCTTATCTACAAACAGGCAAACCTCGCGACCTTCATGCTCAACAATAACCATAATTCCATTCTCTACCGCAGTCTGACCACCTTCAAGATGAAACCTTTCACAAAGTCTGATTACCGGATATGCCTGTCCTCTCACCATTACATACTCTTCTCCGTCAGGCTCAGTGACCATACTGTTTTCCCTGACATTGATGAATTCCTTCACCGCATTGGTTTCAATAACAAATGTTGAGTTTCCGACACTCATAACAATTCCTTCAATAATTGCAAGCGTAAGCGGAATCTTTAAAGTCATTGTAGAACCTTTTCCCTCTTCGCTATCAATATCAAGCTGACCGCCAATCGACTGAATATTCTTTACAACAACATCCATACCTACTCCACGACCAGACAACTCTGTGACCTGCTCTTTTGTAGAAAATCCCGGGTATGTAATAAACTGATATATCTCCTTCTTAGTGAAATCCGACTCTTTCTTTTCATATCCGATAAGCCCGTTGTCTCTTGCTTTCTTAAACAACTTAGTTGTGTTAAGGCCCTTACCGTCATCAGATACCGAAATAAACACCTTACCGCCTTCATTCTTAGCCTCAATAGTGATAGTACCCTTTTCAGCCTTGCCAAGTGCAACTCTGTCTGCTTTATTATCCTCAATACCGTGATCCACGGAATTACGAACAAGATGCATAAGAGGATCTGAGATATGCTCTATGATACTCTTATCAACTTCTGTATTCTCACCGATAAGTTTTAACTCAATGTCTTTACCAAGCTTTCTCGATGCGTCAAACACGATTCTGTTCATCTTCTGGAATGTATTAGCAAGTGGCATCATTCGCATAGACATAATTACATCCTGAAGTTCCGATGTAAACTTAGTAAGCTGTGCTGCCGCCTTGTTAAAGTTATTAAGACTGAGTCCCGGAACCTTCAAATCAGGATTCTGCAATACAACTGACTCAGCAATAACAATCTCACCTATCAAATCCATAAGTGCGTCCATCTTAGCAACATTTACACTGATGAACTGTTGAGAGCTACCCTTCTCCTTACTGTTCTTAGCAAGCTGCTTTGGCTTGCCAGGAGTCTTTGACTTAATAACAAAGTCACCCGGCTCCAGCTCTTTCTTTGGCTCTGCTTTTCCCTCGGCTTTGGCAACAATAGATGCTACATCTGAATCCAAATCAATCTCTTTACCATTAGCGATAGTTACAGGAACATCAAATCCCATGAGGTATTCTTCAGAAGTGCATTCATTAATTTCGATTTTCTCTACACCTGAACCATCTATAAGTTTTTCTACTGCTTCCTTGTCGCTTTGAGTCTGTAGCAACATCTTAAATCCATGTTCAAGAATAATATCACTTGAATCAGGATTAGTCATAATATCTTCCGGACTATAAAGCAAGTCCTCCGCAATCTCTTTCAATGCATACGTAGCTGAGTATGCCTTCAAATTACTCATCTGCGTATCATTACGATAATATATGCATATCTTATAGAACCTGCTGTCCGGTGTAGATACAGGTCCAATATAAAAATGACTTGGTGCAACGTACTTATTTTCCGGCGGTAATTCCTCACCACTTGCACTAACCTCATTCTTAATCTTCTTTAAGAACTTATCCAGCTCCGCAATAAGATCCGATGCATCACCATCCGGATCATCTCCCTCACGCAATTTATCAAATTCCGCTGAGATAAAATCCGTAACCTTAAAAATACAATCAACAAGCTCCATATGCGGAACATTATCCGGATGCGACTCTCTAAGATAATAAAATATATCTTCCAGCTTGTGTGCTAATCTGGATATGTCATCAAACATCATTATTCCTGATGAACCCTTGATAGTGTGCATCACTCTGAAGAACTCATTAATATCGGAATCATCAAAAGCATCTGCATCTTTTTTATCAAGAGTAGTCGCTTCCATCTGTTCAAGAAGCTGACCATTTTCGAATAAATACATATCCAGCATACCATCAGTACTGAACTCTTCTGCCATTAACCAAATCCTCCTTCCGTAAGTTTATCCCTACAGATTACTGTAAAAGCCCCAATTTCTGCATAACCATTTTAACCCTATCCAGATCAAGCGGCTTCGCACAATACACTGTGCACCCCATATCAAATGCTTTCTTTACGTGTTGCTCCTGATTAAGTGCTGTCATCATAATAATCTTAACTCTGTCCTCTTCAGCAACACCTTCCTGAGTCTCCATATCCCTTATAGTTTTAAGGACCTGGTAACCATCCATAACCGGCATCATAACATCAAGGCATATCAAATCATACGGCTCTCCATCATCCTTCGCCATCATGTAAGCGTCAACAGCTTCCATACCATCCACCGTAACATCACATACAGCATAATCTTCCATAAATTTCATAATAAACTTACGACTCGCAAAATCGTCCTCTACTATTAATACTTTCATAAAACCCTCCTATTCTCACATGCTATCCAGCATGGTATAAGCTTTTTGTGCTATCTGATGTAAATCACCCTGCCACTCAACAGCACCTATATCATACGCCACCTTCGGCATACCATATACTACACAACTCGCCTCGTTCTGACCTATGGTTTTTGCTCCTGCTTTTCTCATGGCAAGCAGTCCGTCAGCACCATCTTTTCCCATTCCGGTAAGAATAATCCCCAATGCATTTTTACCTGCCACCTTTGCAACAGACTCAAACAACACATCCACTGATGGACAATGCCCACTAACCTTCGGTCCCGGCTTACATTCAACCTGATACATTCCACCGACTTTAACCAGCCTCATATGTGCATCTCCCGGTGCTAACAGCACCTGACCCGGCAAAACCCTATCCCCGTTTTTTGCCTCTTTAACAACCACTTCACAATGATTATTAAGTCGCTCTGCATACATTGCTGTAAATCCCGGCGGCATATGTTGCACTATCAAAGTTCCCGGAATATCCTTCTTGAAATTCTTAATAACATCAAGAATAGCTTCCGTTCCTCCGGTAGAAGCTCCTATAGCAACAACTATATCTTTACTGTAATTTGCGCCTCCCGTTACTATTGCTCTATTCTCCACAGTTTTATGTTCCGAGACCTTAACGGTTGATGCAATCTTAATCTTAGTAGCCAGCTCTGTTTTAACAAACGTCATCAGCTGCTCACTGTTCATTCCGGATGGTTTGCTTACAAAATCCACCGCTCCGGCCTTCAGCGCCTCAAAAACCTTATCGCTCAAAGCACTTACCATAACCGTAGGAATCGGATATTGTGGCATCAGTTTTCTCAAGAACTCAATCCCATCCATCCGCGGCAACTCTATATCCAAAGTCATAACATCCGGTTTGTATTTCAATATGGCATCCCTTGCTTCATAAGGGTCTGCTGCCATAGCCACAACTTCCAGGAAACTATCCCGGGCCAACGCCTTCGCCAACAACTCTCTAAACATTACAGAGTCATCAACAATCAGCACTTTAATCTTTCTCATAAGCCTCACTTCTCTTCTATCATACTATAAACACCAATCTTATCACTTCATAAACACTGACGGCATAACATACTTAAAATCAGTAGCACCTCTGTCTATATTCTCTGTAGTTCCTATAAACAGATAACCGCCCGGTTCCATAAAGTCATATATCCGATTAATAAGATTACGCTTAGTATCCTCATTGAAATATATCATCACATTTCTCAAAAAGACCACATCTAACTTCTTCCTAAATGGCAACGGATCCATAAGATTAAACTGACGAAATATTACTTTCTCCCTCAACTCTTCCTTTACCTGATAAAACTCACCGTCTATTTTTTTAAAATTATTCTTAACCCATCGTTCCGGTAAAGTCATAACCTGCTCTGCCTTGTATATCCCCTTCACAGCTGTTTCAAGCACTTTTCTGGATATGTCAGTGGCCAAAACCGTTGTATCCCAGTCCTGATAATCAAATGCAAAGAAATCTTTAAGTATCATAGCCAACGTATATGCTTCCTCACCTGTCGAAGATGCCGCACACCATATACGTGTATCTTTAGTTCTTGAATTCTTCTCTTTTAATTCAGGCAATACTACCTTTTGAAAAAAATCAAAATGGTCTGTTTCCCTCATAAAATATGTGTGATTAGTAGTTAACATATTGATAAGGTTCTGTGCCTCAACACCCGATGAATCCATCTCAACTCTGTCCATATACATGTCGTATGAAGTGTAACCGTTG
>JAFQIQ010000052.1 GCA_017397445.1 Lachnospira sp. | reverse complement strand
GTAGTTCTGAATGAGGAGACCATTAGTAACATTGGTCATCGTTACGTTTTCAAGAGTTGCGGATGTACCATATACCCAATGGAAACCGTAATTTCCGCCGTCAACAGTTACATTCTTGACTACAACTGTGGGAGTGGACTTATTTGCATACAAGAAGCCCCAAGCGTAGTTGGATACAGTACAATCTTCAACTGTGATGCTCTTGATGCGGTTTGTAGTAACGGCATAGCCGGTACCATTCACAAAGTTCACGTTCTTGACGGTTACTTCAGAAGTAGAGCCGGAAACGCTGATATTACCGGTGTACTTGAAGTTGCCACCATCAAGAGTGATACTCTTGTTAATGGTTACATCTTCGGTTACATCAGCAAGAAGAGTAATTGTGTCATTTGCCTGTGCTGTTTTGATAGCTTCTGTAAGTGTCGCAAATTTTGTCTCTCCTATCATAGCAACCATGCCAATAACATTCCAGGTTTCATCGTCATTGTCAACTGCCATGTGACCGGATGCAACGAAGCTTGTGTTAGCTCCTTCTGCTGCATTGTCAGCAGGATTAAACTTGGTAAACTTACCACCTTTAACTATAATCTTAGCAGAACCATCTTTGTAATTAGCATCGATGCAGTTAAGGAGGAAGTTGTAGTTATCATCCTGTCCGTCAACTTGATACGGTTTTACACGGAAATCACCGTCTAAAATAGTTGCTGTACCCTTAGTGACAGAAACCGCAGTTGTTGTACCTTTGAAAGTACCATTTTCAATTGTCAGGTTACCAGCTACTGGACCATCTGATGAACCAACGATAAAGCAGTAACCATCTCCCTGATTTGCACTATCAATCATTCCGTTTCCAGTGATTGTAACGTCAGCTAACACACGGATGATAGGATTAACACCTGTTACACCATATAGGTTTTTACCATTTAGATCAAGTATTATATTTGTATCAATTGCAATGGTTGCACTTGGTCTATGGCTTGCAAGAACTTTTACTACAGGAGTTGCATCTTCATCAGCAAGCATTGCCGGAGTAGATGCAATCGCTGCAATTACATCTGCAAGGCTCTTATATGCTACGCCATTGTACTCATAGAGATCCTGTGTAAGACCGTAAGTTCCTGTTGCTTCGTCATAAACAAGACCACTGTCAGGAGCGAGCCATGCGCTTACATCCTGAGTAAATTTACCACCAGTAATGGAAGCGTTATCTGGATTGTAGAAGTTAACGTCTGCATTTGCATTGTCAACTACAGAAATATTTTCACCGATATAACCGCCGGTAACTGTCAGCATAGAGTTCGTTTTGTTTGTATCAACACCACCGTAGGAAATACCTGTGTTGTGGCAGATTTCGCCGCCGTTCATTGTGAATGCACCGTTTGAATGGAGATAAATTGCTGCACAACGACCGTTATTAGTTCCGCTTATACCAGTGTTAGAGCAAATCTTACCGCCGTTCATTGTGAATGCACCATTATACATCATAAATACGGTACCATTCGTATTAAGGGAATTATTCTTTTCAATAATACCGCCGTTCATAACGATATATCCGCCGTCTGTACGGCAAACACCGCCGTTTCTTGCTGCAAATGTATCAGTGATCAGTGTACCTTCATTTATAGTCCAGGTAGCACCACTTGCAACATAAGCAACAGAGTTTGCACCGCCTGTTACGATGTGTTTAACGTTTGCTCCTGTCATAGTAAGAGAAGCATTTGCTCCTACCTTGAAGATACCGCCGTCGCCACCATTGCTGTCCTTTGTGCTGTAGTTGTTCTGAATAGTAACATCTTTTGCTACAACTGCACCATTAACAACAAACATTGCTGCTGTTGCATTGGGAGCATTTTCTTCAGATGTAATAAGGTCAGCCCATACTGTGCCTTCAACTTCGCGATTAAGCGCTTTGTTGTAAAGTTCAGTGTTAAGTGTCCACACGTTTGCACCATCAATTACAAGACCACCGTCGAGTGTGAGTGTTGCATCTGCGTTTACTACAAAGAGTGTACCTGTGTAATCGTCAGCTCTTGTGATTGTGTGCTCACCGCTGATTGTTACATTGCCTGTAATTTCAAGTTTTTCACCAAGAGTTACATCCTTGAGAAGTTCAATTGTTGCGCTTTCTTCAACTGAATTTGCCGCTGCAAGTGCTTCAGAGAAATCCATATAGCTCTTATCGCCAACTTTAGCTACGAAATCGCCTTCAACAACACCCCAAGTACCATCTTCATTTTCTACAAGTACGAAAGAGGGATGAATCTTAATCTCCCAGTCGGAAGGATTCTTGTTAAATGTACCGCCGGAAATGTATGACTCATGCTGGTAGCCATCGTAAGCATTGAAGAAGTCATCATTCACGGTTTCAAAATGTCCGCCTGTGATGTTAATATATATCGGCGCAAGATTATCAGATGGCTTATTGCCCTGAACATAGAGCAGAGCTGTATTTACATCATTCTGAACGAATGTACCGCCTTTGATGTTAACTACAATAGATTTAGTTTCCGTACTTGTCATAATCCAGAAAATACGGTTTTCAACATCCTCTCTATTATCGTTATTAACAATCTTACCGCCACCTACGGAATCAATGATGTCAATTTTACCGCCATTTGCTACACCGATAATAGCATTATCCTTACGTGAGCCAGTGTATTTAGACCAGTCTGCTGTAAGTGTTTTACCGTTGAGATCAAGTTTAATAGCAAAACCATTTACAAGAATAGGATAGTTATAAGTGCTGTAATTTACATCAATTTCAAGATCTTTAAGGACTTTGATCTTGTGTACTGTTGTGTCAGCACTCTTAAGTGTCCAAAGTGCATCCTTGATGGTTGCGTAATGGATGCCATCCATTTCGATATTGGGTATTGTGACATACCATCTACCATCATTTTCAAAAGCTTTATAGTCGCCGCTGAGGAAGTTAGTTCCTTCACCCTCTGCAGCATTGTTTTCAGGATTGAAGCCTACGAATTTACCACCTGTGATGTTGAACTTAGCAGTTCCGTTCTTGTAAGCTGCATCCATACAGTTGAGGAGGTACTGTGTACCGTAGTCGGTACCTTCGTCATCGTGTCCGGTTTGGAATGTACCGCCGGAGATATTAACTGTACCATTAGAAATCTGAACAGCAGTGGTTACACCCCTGTATGTACCATCTTTGATTGTAAGAGTACCTGCAGTTTCGCCCTTACCAACGATAAATGCATAGCAGTTAATACCGCCTTTACCGTCAACGATACCGTTGGTTACAGTTACATCAGCAAGAATGCGGAATATAGGAGCATTCTTAATAGAGGATGCTGCATTAACTCTTACACCCATCAAATCAAGAGTGCAGTCTTCGTCCAAAATAATTGTTTCGAGAGCTGTTACTACCTTTTCTTCTGTAACTTTCGCAGCTTCAATAGCATCATCGATGGAAGTATAGTATTCATCGCCAACTTGTGCTACATAATTAACAGGTAAAGTTTCTTCAACAATTTCTCCTGTTTCGGCATCATATTCAAAGCCGTCTGCTACAAAAGCAGAAACATCAGAAGAGAAATTACCGCCAGAGATAAAGCCTGTTACTGCCTCAACACCTTCGTTTCCGGCTGTGTGACTGGCAACAGAATATGCATTTAAAGATGTAAATTTACCACCAGTAATAGATACTGTTCCAACTGCTTCGTAGTCATCTACACCTACGTTTTCGATAACGAGAGCATCACCTGTGGGTGTGCTGCCGCTAACTACGTATTCATAATCCTTCTTATCACCATTACCTACAAGTTCACCGTCTGTGATTGTAAGGTTACCAGACTTGAGATAGATTGCTGTTGCACCGGTGATTTTACCACCTTTAACAGTAAGTGTGCCTTCACCGGGCCAGTAGATAGCAGGTACGCTTGCATCCCCGGCAACAATATCACCACCGTTGATAGTAACATCTGCTCTGTAACCACCATTGATCATGATAGGTGAATAGCCATTGCCATCAACAGTCTTGATGTTGGCTGAAGTAATAGCAATACCATCCTGAACGTAGAGAGGACAAGTCTGACCTTCAGCTACAATGTTAAGACCTACACCAAGAGTAAGAGTGCTTTCTTTAACGGCAAAACCATATTTTGAGTTTTCAAATGTGATAGTCTTGCCACCTCCCTCGATGGTGACATTCATGCCGTTTTCCAGAAAAATCTTTTCTGTAAGAGTCACATCTTCAAGAAGTGTTACTGTTTTGCCGTCTGCATTAGCTACAGCGTCGCCAAGAGATGTGTACTCTGTTTCACCAACAGCTGCAACAATTTTTTCGTTGGAAGTCTCTGTTGCAGTTGTGTCTTCAGCAAACACAGAAAAGCTCATTGTGCTAAGCACCATTGCAAAGCAAAGTACAATAGCAATAATTCTTTTAAGTTTCACTTAAAAAAACCTCCTTAATAATTATTTGCGAAAATTCCGCTTTCGCTTCGGGCAGAGTGATTTGGTTTTCATTACTTATACTGTCCTCTGCAACTCAGTATAAATAATGTATCAAAAATTTTCTCACCTCCATCATGCCGTATGGCAGTTTTTTAATTTTGATTGTGTGGAATTATGCTCAACTGCCACACGGTTGCGCAAGATAACAAATTACCTTGCAGAGCAAAGAAGATAATATTATCCTCTTTCAAAACATACAACCCATTCAAAACCGATGTAATGAACAAGACGAAGACACTGTTGTCACAAATATATAATGCAAAAAACAGGCTGTATGTTTTGAAAGAGGGGGAAGGTATGCTTCCCACCCCAGTGAGGGCTAAACTTTTGTCTTAAAATGTTGTTCAGCTATGCTGATAAACTATCTCAAAAATCTGCCTACCAATGGTATAGAACTAAAATACAATCTAAATATTCTGCTTCATCGAAAGAGCGTGCTATCTTCATTTTTATGTAATCTATTTGCTCCTTAATGGAAGATAAAAATTTATAATGAATGTAAGAAATACGAGAAAAATATAATTACAGCAATTGTTACAAATCCTACTCCTTCAAATTAAGAATGTGTGCAATATTGTTCAACTGCTACACGAATGTACAAGGTAATAACTTGCCTTGCAAAAGAAGTTATAAATCTCTTTCTGTCGAATTTACATCTGTTATTTAATGCCCCGCCATAATACTAAGTGTAATGAAGTCCCGCCGAAATATCAGGTGCCTTTCCGCCCGGATATCTTTTACATGCTTATTTTTAGGCATCGCTCTTACCCAGCATCTCTTCCAGAAGGGTGTCAATAAGTTTAAAACTAATCAAATAGTATGTATGTTTGTCTATCCAACTGTGTTGGTAATCTTGCATTTCCTTTTTCAATCGCTCGGCAAACTCTATTATTGCTTCGGCTTTGGCATTATCATAAAGCTTTTCATCTCCAAGTGCCTTTTGAAACAACTGACGATATCTTTCTTTTTTAAGTTTATTGATTTCTAACTCTTCTTTCAAGCGTTCAATCTCTGTCATTGAATCCTTAACTCCGGCTTCATAGCCATTCCTAAAGGCTAGTTCTGATTCATAGTATGTGTTCATGTGCTTCTCACCTTTCTTTGTATTCGTAATAAATTTCTTCATCAAAGTTTTCAACATATTCATATAGATTGTACTTGCATTGTTCACAACTGCCTCAGCAAGAGCTTAGTTTATCATTTACATATGTTGATAAGAAAATGTTGAATAACTATCTGAAAAATCTGCCTACCAATGGTATGTAACTCAAATACAATCGCCTTAACTCTCTTTTCCAATATAAATATTCTTCTTCATCGAAAGAGCGTGCTATCTCCATTTTTATGCAATCTCTTTCTTCTTTAAATGGAAGATAAATATTTACAAAGAATGCAACCAACAGGAAAAATCCTATAATCACAACAATTATTGATATTAGCATTTCGTTGTTTAATAAAGGGTCATTGCTGTAGTAGTCCAATGTCGTTCCTCACTTTCTATAGTTTATTCTTAAATTGCCACCATTTGTTTTAAAGTGTCGAAGCAGGTTCTTTTTTATATTCCTCTCTACGAAGGTAACAGAGAGGTTTTTTCTTTGTGATTTTGTTTTCGCTTTCAGGA
Organism: Lachnospira sp.; assembly: GCA_017397445.1. Lineage (GTDB taxonomy): Bacteria > Bacillota > Clostridia > Lachnospirales > Lachnospiraceae > Lachnospira. Next base: position 1,079 of record JAFQIQ010000052.1, on the reverse strand, counting down.
GGTGCGTCCATGAAGAGGATTAGCAGTTCCATAGGACCTCCTTTGCTGTTAGATGTCGGCTTTCTTACTGTTGTTGTGTATTATATTCATTATTCTGTTGTAGAGATTGTCAAGAAGCATCTGCGTCTTATCTCCGTCATCCCAAATGGCATAATCAATTACATAGGCAATAATAGAATAAATAAATGTTTCTGCCTGCAGATGAGAGCAACTAAAAATTTTCATAAGTTTCTCTGCATATTTTTCGTAGAGCAATCTAAAGTCCTTTGACTTATCCCTAATACGTTCACCAAAGACGGGACTAGTAGTAATCTGAAGTGCGAGACGCAATTCATACTTATACTTTTCAACCTCATCCAAAAGAGTGTCAAAATACTTTCGTACATCGTCTGTGTGGTTGAAAGTAAACACAAAGAGCGCATCTACAACCTTTGACAAACCATATTTGCCCGCACTTATCCATATATCATCCTTATTTTCAAACCAATAGTAAAGACTGCTTCGAGCAAGTTTTGCTTCTCTGCACAAATCTCCGATAGATGCATTTGAAAGTCCTGTTTTCAAAAGATACGCCCATGTAGTTGAGATGATTGCCTTTTTCTTGTCGAACATATCATAACGGCCCATACGGATTCAATCCTTTCTATTTTTACTTGTAGCCACATTTGAGATAATGTAATGCTCGTTACAAGTCGTGGCAAAAAAATATGCCTTGCAACATAATCGAAATTATGTGGTATATTATAGCCGAGTTCAATATAAATTGCGTACATATTATAGCATGTTCAGGAGTGTTTGTCAATGATTTACAGTTATTTTATAGAAAAATCATCAATATGCATTAAAAAAGACATAGCGAAACAGACCGGTTTTACAAAACTAACAATGACCGGTCTAAAAATTATGCTGTCTTTTAGAAAAATATGTGTATGTCATATAGTAGTCTAGTTCCTTTTATGTCAATTTAGATATGCCTTGCAACATAATTTCGATTATGTTGCAAGGCATATTTTTTTGCCACGACTTGTAACGAGCATTACATTATCTCAAATGTGGCTACAAGTAAAAATAGAAAGGAT
>JAFQIQ010000051.1 GCA_017397445.1 Lachnospira sp. | reverse complement strand
TTACAGGATGTTCTTTGATAACCTCCTCTAATACGTCCCACACTTCGCTCTGAAGACGCTCAACCATCTTCTTTGCACTCTTTATATTATGAGCTGTTCCGTTAGCAACAAGCTCCTTCATAACAAAAGGTTTGAAAAGCTCAATAGCCATCTCCTTCGGAAGACCGCACTGATAAATCTTAAGTTCAGGACCAACTACGATAACCGAACGACCTGAATAGTCAACTCGCTTACCAAGAAGGTTCTGACGGAAACGTCCCTGCTTACCCTTTAATAAGTCTGACAAAGACTTAAGAGCTCTGTTACCAGGACCTGTTACAGGACGTCCGTTTCTACGACCATTATCAATCAAAGCATCAACAGCTTCCTGAAGCATTCTCTTCTCATTACGAACGATAATCTCAGGTGCGCCAAGCTCCATAAGACGGGCAAGACGGTTGTTTCTGTTGATAATTCTTCTATACAAATCATTTAAGTCAGATGTAGCAAATCTACCACCATCCAACTGTACCATCGGTCTTAAATCCGGTGGAATTACAGGAACCTCAGTAAGAATCATCCACTCAGGCTTTGTGCCTGCTGACTTGAATGCTTCCATAACTTCGATTCTCTTTATAAGTCTTGCTGCCTTCTGTGATGTAGTGTTAGCAAGCTCTTCTTTAAGCTTCTCTACCTCTACGGCAAGGTCAACATTACTTAAAAGCTCCAAAACAGCCTCTGCACCCATACCTACACGGAATGCATCGCCATACTGATCGTAAAGCTCTCTGTACTCCTGCTCAGTCAAAATCTTCTTGAAAGGAATATCAGTTGTGCCCGGATCAAGCACTATATATGCTGCAAAATACAATACCTTCTCAAGGTTCTTAGGACCAATATCAAGAATAAGGTCCATACGGCTAGGAATCCCCTTAAAATACCAGATATGTGAAACCGGTGCTGCAAGGTGAATATGACCCATACGGTCTCTACGCACGCTTGCCTTAGTAACCTCTACACCACATTTATCACAAACGATACCCTTATCCTTAATCTTCTTGTACTTACCGCAGTGGCACTCCCAGTCCTTACTAGGTCCGAAAATTCTCTCACAGTACAAACCGTCTTTTTCCGGCTTCAATGTTCTGTAATTGATTGTTTCAGGCTTAGTAACCTCACCATAAGACCACTCAACTATATTCTCCGGAGAAGCAAGTTTAATCTGAATCTTATCAAATTTCATTGAATTGTTTGACATCTGTTTCTTTGATACTTCTGCCATCATCGTGCTCCCTTCTAATTAATTATTCCATCATATCTGAGTTGCCATCGCCGTAATCATCAAAATCATCATATGAATCATCCTCGTCATAATCAGCATCAGCAGCATCCTCAAATCCTTCATCACCAACCGTCTGAATTGTAGCACCGTTCTTTGCGAACTCGCTCTCATCAGCCTTGCTGTTTCTGTTATATCCGCCTTCGTCAAATACTTTCTTGAAGTCTGTCACTTCATAATCAACGCTATCAAGCAACTTAACTTCTTCATTGTTCTGGTCTAACACACGAACATCCAAAGCAAGTGACTGAAGTTCCTTTAAGAGAACCTTAAATGATTCAGGTATACCAGGTTCAGGTATATTCTCTCCCTTAATAATAGCCTCGTAAGTCTTAACACGTCCTACAACATCATCTGACTTAACAGTAAGAATCTCCTGCAATGTGTATGAAGCACCATAAGCCTCCAAAGCCCAAACCTCCATCTCACCGAAACGCTGACCACCAAACTGAGCTTTACCACCCAAAGGCTGCTGTGTAACCAATGAGTACGGACCTGTTGAACGGGCATGAATCTTATCATCTACAAGGTGGTGGAGTTTCAAGTAGTGCATGAAACCGATTGTTACAGGGTTATCGAAGTACTCACCTGTACGACCATCTCTAAGTCTTACCTTACCATCGCGACCGATTTCTACACCCTTCCACTCTTCTCTATGTGCCTTATTAACATCAAGGTACTCAAATACCTCTTTGTTAAGTATCTTCTTATACTTTGCCTCAAACTCTTCCCACTCAAGGTTAGCATAGTCATTAGCAAGTGTAAGTGTATCCATAATATCGTTCTCATCTGCGCCATCGAATACCGGTGTAGAAATATTGAAACCAAGCACCTTAGCAGCAAGGCTCAAATGTATCTCAAGCACCTGACCGATGTTCATACGTGAAGGAACGCCCAATGGGTTAAGTACAATATCAAGTGGACGAC
>JAFQIQ010000050.1 GCA_017397445.1 Lachnospira sp. | reverse complement strand
TCCTGTGTTCCTGTTGCCTTTTCATTGTTATTACCTTTGCTGCCAAAAATCTTCACACCAAGAACAATAACTATTATTACGATAAGTGCAGCAATAACTATACCAACCCACTTCAGGATAGTATCTATTCTTTCTTCTGCTTCATCTTCATCATCCCCTGCTGACATCTTAGCGTTTCCGCCTTCTTTTCTGCGGGATGCACCTGCTATTTTAACATCATCGTCGTCATCGTCATCATCCAAGAGCATATTATTGATATCTTCGTCAGAATCAGCCTGCTCCTCCTGCACTTTTGACACCATATTCTGATTCACTCCATACACGGAAGCGATTTGTACAAAATCTATATCCGGCATAACCAGTGATTTTTTCAAATCCTCAATAAGCTCTGAAGCTGATTGGTATCTCATATCAGTCTTCTTCTGTGTTGCTTTGAGTACAATCTTATCCACGCTAATCGGTATATCTTCCACCACTGCAGATGGTGCAGGAATCTCTTCCTGTATATGCTGTACCGCCACTGATACTGTTGTGTCTCCATCAAATGGAACCTTTCCCGTAAGCATTTCATACAATGTAATACCGAAAGAATATATGTCACTTCTCTCATCAGAATAGCCGCCTCTAGCCTGCTCCGGCGAAATATAGTGAACAGACCCCATAGCTGATGAATTAATCGTACTTGATGTAGCAGCCTTAGCAATACCAAAATCAGTAACTTTGACCTTACCGTCTCTTGATATTACAATATTCTGCGGTTTAATATCCCTATGAACTATATGATGATTATGTGCAGCTTCTATACCTTTAGCTACCTGAATAGCAATACTTACGGCTTCTTTATAAGGTATCTTTCCTCTCTTTTCGATATATTTCTTAAGAGTTATACCCTCAACAAGCTCCATTACGATATAGTAAACGCCTTCTTCGTCGCCTACATCGTACACATTAACAATATTAGGGTGCGTAAGACCTGCTGCCGACTGTGCTTCTGCTCTGAATTTTGATACAAATGTTTTATCTTCTCTAAACTCTTTTTTTAGCACTTTAATAGCAACATATCTGTTTAACTTGTGACATTTAGCCTTATACACATCAGCCATACCACCGGTTCCAACTTGTTCAAGTATCTCGTACCTGTCTGCCAAAAACAATCCTTTTCTTAACATATGCGTTTACCTTTCATTTATGGTTCTATTATAATTACTGAAATATTGTCTTTTCCGCCATTACTATTAGCCATCTCAATAAGTATTTCACAAACTTGTGAAAGATCATCTGTTTCATTAACCACTTTCATAATATCGGCATCTTCTACCATATTGGAAAGCCCGTCCGAGCACATTACAATCTTTTCACCTTTTCTTAGCTCAACACTAAACATTTCTGCTTCAACGCTCTCACATCCGCCGATTGCACGAGTAATAACATTTTTCTTCTCATGTTCTCTTGCCTCTGTTCGATTAATTTTGCCACTTGAAACAAGTTCTTCAACATAAGAATGATCCCTTGTTACCTGACATATATCATCACCGACAATATATAATCTGCTGTCTCCCACGTTGGCAACCTTTAGTACATTATCGCTTATAGTTGCAACAACAAGTGTTGTACCCATACCTGCATAATCCTCACCGGAACATGCTTTTTCATATAAACCTTCGTTAACATTAGCTATTGCGTTATTAATCAGGGTTATAATATCCTTTTCCTTAGATTCTTTAACTAATTCGACGAAATTCTCTACTGTATATCTCGAAGCTACGTCTCCTGCCTTATGACCACCCATACCGTCTGCTACTATAAACAGGTTATCAAGTTTGCCAACCGGCTCTAAAGATGAATAGATACAATCCTGATTTACGCTACGCTTCATGCCAACATCCGTAGCTGCGTAAGCCCTCATACTATCTCCATTCTGTCGCATCCTGCAACCTCTATTGTTTATCTAAATATGACTTTCTTAATTGTCCACAGGCACCATCAATATCTCTGCCCATTTCTCTTCTTATTGTAACGTTAATTCCATTTTTTTCAAGTTTATTTTTAAAATCATTGATTGATTTTGTTTCTGACTGCTCGTAATCCCTCTCTTTTATTGGGTTTACAGGAATCAGATTAATATGACAATTCATCCCCTTAACCAAATCAATCAACTGTTTCGCACATTCACTTGTATCATTAACACCTTTTACAAGACTATACTCAAATGAAATTCTTCTTCCCGTTGTATCTATATAGTCCCTACATGCACTCATAATTTCCTTAATAGAATACTTATTGGCAATAGGCATCATTGTCTTCCTAAGCTCATCATTAGGTGCATGCAATGATAATGCAAGTGTAATCTGCAATTTATGTTCAGCAAGTTCATATATCTTAGGTACCAGTCCGCAAGTTGAAACCGTAAGATTTCTGGCACTGATATTAAGACCTTTCTCATTATTCAAAAGGTGTATAAACCTTAACAGGTTGTCGAAGTTATCAAAGGGTTCACCGGAACCCATAACAACAACATTATCAACCCTTTCTCCACTTAGCACCTGTATTCTGTATATCTGATCAAGCATTTCTGAAGGTGTAAGGTTTCTGACCATTCCGTCCAGAGTGGATGCACAGAATCTGCACCCCATCCTGCACCCAACCTGGGATGATATACACACTGAATTGCCATGATGATACTTCATAAGTACACTCTCTATTAAGTTACCGTCATGTAACTCAAACAGGAACTTACTGGTTCCATCAATCTTTGAAACCTGCACTTTCTCAGCCCTTAACGCCACCAGCCTGCACTTACTCTTTAACTTCTCCCTAAGTTCCTTTGAGATGTTAGTCATCTCGTCAAAATCAGTCACGAGTTTCTGATGCAACCATTGATATATCTGTCCGGCCCTGAACTTCTTATCACCAAGCTCTACTATTAAGTTTTCCAATTCTCCCATAGAGAGAGACTTAATATCTACAAGCGTTTCTGACATAAATCCCATCCTCATCCTTCAAAAATATTTATCATAACCTGCACATCCTAATTGGCAGAGCCAAGCTCTACATCCATACCTGCAAGCTTTTTCATAAGCTTAACGGCATCTTCTGTGCTAATATTACCATCATACAGCACATCCGCTGCATCTGTATTAAGCCCTACACGGCTTTCACCGGCCAGATGCTTCTTTATCATAACTGCATCACTTATGCTTATGGAACCATCATTATTATTGTCACCATACACTATCTTACCGCCACATATAGAGCATGTACCGATACCGTTTGCTCTGCTATCCAACTTATGTCCCGGCTCCTTAACTAGAGTTACTAAAGCTGCTCCTGTTGTAGGAAGTGTTGAATGTGTTTTACTTCTGTTAATAACTCCATCGCTTCCCATCTCATACCAGTTGCCACCATACAATGTCGACTTATCTCCCATAAAATTCTTAGGTGCCTTAATCACATGAAGTGCAAGGTTGTTTCTCAACATATACTCTCTAGCATAGTTTTCAGTTACCTTTGACAGGTCACAGCCACTCATATCCAAAGACACAAGATCGTGACAATTATCAAACATTCTATATACATTCTCCACATTAGACATATCAATACCGCTCATATCAAGAGATACTATTTTGCTCACTGCGAACATCTCCCCCATAGTGGTAACGCTGGATGTATCAAGACCATTAATATTAACATCTGTCAGATCATAACAATGATAAAACATATAGCTCATATTCTTAACCTTCGACGTGTTAATCGTCAGATGTATCGAAGTAATTGCCGTTTCAGCAAACATCCAAGACATATTAGTTACATTAGAGGTATCAAGGTCATTTATATTAACACGTTCCAACATCGCACAGCCATAAAACAGTCTCTCCATATTCGTTATATTAGATGATGTCTTTATAAATGTATCTCCAAATCTAATTTCTATAATATTATCGTCAGCCTCAGAACCCGTATTAAAATCGGCACTTTCCACAGCAATAGCATCCCAATACAGATACTTTACAGTCCCCGAATCATCCAGAGTATTTCGCAAATAATAGCCAAACTCATATCTTAAATAATAGGGAGTATATCCGCTTCCATCAGCCTCAACCCAAAAAAGTCCATTGTCGTAGAAAGTCCAATTTGTTCCTTCCAAATCACCGCTGCTTACAACAGTAAGCTTTGTTCTGTCAAAAGGGTCCGCCTCTGTTTCTGCTGAAACAGTCACCGGCTCTAAGTTAAGCATCTGTCCTAACATCGAAACTTCCGTTGCTGCCGCAAACACAACTAATCCTAACACAATCGCCACCAATTTCTTAAACATTTTTCCCATTGTAGATTCCTCTTTTCTTTAATCTTGCTATAAAGAAACCATCCGAACTTTGTTCTTTCGGTATCACATTGATTGGTTCCTGCACAAGTTCAAATGGATATTTATCACAAAACCACTTAACATTAGCTTCATTTTCCATTCTGTTAAGGGTACATGTGCTGTATACAAGATAGCCCCCCGGCTTAACATATTCCCACACAACTGAAAGTATCTGTCTTTGCAGTTTCGCAAGATTTTCTATCTTATCCGGTGTGGCATGGTATCTTATATCAGGCTTTCTTCCCATAATTCCAAGCCCTGAACATGGCAAGTCCGCAATAACAACATCTGCCTTGCCTACTACTGACTCATCCCTTACAGTAGCATCCCACACTTTAGTATACACATTATTAATTTCCAGTCGATCCAGGTTGCTTTCTATCATGGCTACTTTGTAGTCACTTAAATCTCTCGCATCCACTGTACCTTTATATGCTTTTAACGCCGCATTAATACTCTTGCCCCCTGGCGCCGCACATACATCTATAACATAGTCATCGGGCTTTATTATATCCCCCTCTCCAGCCATAACCGAACTTATATCCTGTATCTGAAACTCTCCATTACGGAAACTTTCTAAATCTCCCAGATAATCATATCCTGATATGGCAAAAACATAATCAAGCTCTGTTTTAGCCACATTAACCCCTTCATCTTCAAGATGTGTAACCAGTTCCTGTGGAGTAACTTTACTTGTATTACATCTGATATATGTGATTCTTTCTTTATTAAATCCTGACAGAACGTGCTCTATGTCTATTCCCTCATAATCTTCAAGCCACATATTAATTATCCACTCAGGAACTGAATACTTCACTGACAGGTACCTGCTCCTCTCTTTATCCTTATCCGGATATGAAACATCAGCCAAGCCTCTTGCAATATTTCTAAGAACTCCGTTCACAAATCCTTTCAGAGTACTAAAACCTCGCTTTGTCGCAAGCTTAACTGCTTCATTACATACAGCCGATTCCGGAACACTGTCCATATATTTTAACTGATACACTGACATACGCAGCAGACTGCGAATAAGAGGCTTTTGCTTACTAACCGGTGTCTTTGAAAATGTATCAATTATATAATCCAGCTCTATCTGTCTCTCAACTGTTCCCTGTACAAGTCTTGTAATAAAACTTCTCTCCTGCTTATTAAGATACTGATACTTCGCCAATGCATTCCCCAATACAACATGGCTGAGTGCATCCGGTTTATTCAGTTCCATCAGTACATCAAGCACCACATTTCTCAGGTTAACCTGCATTCTGTTATCAGTCATTTCGTCTTCTTCCTCCAAAGAGTATAATTAATCTTAATAGCTGTAATATAGCTGATGCCGCCGCTGCAACGTAAGTTAAAGCTGCCGCACTAAGCACCTTTTTAGACTGCTTTGTCTCGTCCGGTGTCAAAATTCCAATTCTCTCAATCTGTGCCAATGCTCTTGATGAAGCATTAAATTCTACAGGCAATGTCACAATCTGAAAAAGCACCGCTGCACTAAACATAATTATTCCTATGTTAATTAACAAACTGCTGTAGCCGAAGCTAAAAGCTAACCCCAACAAAATAAATATCCACGAAAGCTTTGAACCAATATTAGCCGCCGGAACTAAAAGGCTTCTAATACTAAGTGGTGCATAACCTTTTGCATGCTGAATGGCATGTCCGCACTCATGTGCCGCAACGCCAATTGCTGCAACTGATGTAGAATTATACACACTATCCGAAAGATTAAGTGTCTTCTGTGTAGGGTGATAATGATCTGTAAGATTTCCCGATACATGCTGTATTGTAACATCAGTAATCCCATTATTTCTTAATATCATCTCCGCCGCCTGTGCTCCGGTAATTCCTCTTAAACTTCCCACTTTCGAATACTTAGAAAATGTTGAGCTCACCAGCCCTTGTGCAATAAGTGATATAACCGCTGCTATAATTACAAGAATATAAGTCCAATCAAAACCATATCCGTAATATACCCTAAACACCATTGCACTTACTTCATTAAAACTAATAATCATATCAATGCAACTCCTTCACATTAAACTTTTAATAATATTATCCAAGTAATGTGCCTTCAACAAGCTGATACCCTCTAAGGAAATCACTTGTACTCATACGTTTCTTACCCTCTAACTGTACTTCATTAATCTTTAAGGTTCCTTCGTTGCATTGTACAAAGAATGCATTATTCTCTACTTTCGTAACCGTTCCGGCTGCCGCCCCATCTCCTTCAACCACATCTGCATCCCATATCTTCAACATCTTGCCGTTAATATGCGTATATGCACTTGGCCATGGGTTCAATCCTCTGATAAGGCGTTCAAGCTCTGTTGCTGACTTTTCAAAATCCAGTTCTCCCATAGACTTGCTTATCATCTTTACATAGGTAGCCTGTGAATCATCCTGCTTAACCGGTGTAAC
>JAFQIQ010000049.1 GCA_017397445.1 Lachnospira sp. | reverse complement strand
CATAGCTTTCGGTCTTACAAGACAGTGCTTCACAGGCGAAACATTAGTTGCGACAGAAGACGGTCATAAGGCAATCAAAGACATCAAGGTTGGAGATTACGTGTATTCTTGTGACACAGAGACAGGCGAAGTGTCATTAAAGAAAGTAACGAATGTCTTTGTAAGTGATAAGTACGAACTTTACCACGTACATACTTCAACAGGTGAAACTATCAATACTACAGAAGGCCATCCTTTCTATGTGAAGGATAAGGGTTTTGTGGTAGCATCTGAACTTGAATCCGGAGATGTGTTGTTGACATCGGATGGAAAAGAAGTAAGCGTAAAGGCTGTAACCATCACTAAGCTTGATGAACCGGTAAAGGTTTATAACCTTGAGGTTGAAGGTAATCACACTTATTATGTGACAGCGGATGAAGTGTTGGTGCATAATATGTGTGCTACGGATACAGATATGCCGGTGCAGAAAAAGAGTCGAGGTGATGTGGAGAGTGGTAAAAAATCTACAAGTATTACTGCGTTAACACATTCATCGGTAGGCGATTTTACATATAACCCCAAAACGGGGGCAGTATCAAAAATGAAAAGTGGTGGGCATGGACAGGCAAATATTGACTTTTTAGAAGCTAATGGAATTGAATACAATATTCTGCATGTATATGATAATGGTGTAAGGATTGGAAACGTTCCAAATCATAAAGTCAAAGCTAAGAGAACAGGTACAAATCAATCATGGTTTCCTGATAATTGGAGCGAAGCTGATATTGCTAACGCCGGTGATTATGTGGGAAATTTATTTAAAAACAGAAATGTTGTGGATGGGATAGCTGTTTTTGGAAACTATAACGGTGTAAGAGTTGGAGTAATACGCACTAACGGAAAAATAAGTACAATATTCCCAGATGCAACATCACAACCATAAAAGGAGATTTCTAGAATATGATTCAAGAGCGTATGATGAAAATTATTGAAGAAAGAAAGAAAAAACATATTGAGGATGATAATGGTATTCAAGAATGTTGGAAAAAAATGATTGATGTTTTATCTGTAGATGTTCAGCAAACGGTTGTGTATTTAGAAAATTGTACACAGGTAGAACTGTATTACATTAGTGAAGTGTTTGAGGATATTTCGGAGAGATTGCAGAGTCAAACATTTATCGAGTGTTTACGAAAATTAGATGAAAAGTTTCCAGAATTGAAAATGACACAAGATATAGATTTAGCGGAAACTTATATTTAATTATTTAAAATTCAGGTAATTAGTTTAGAGTAGCATCTAGGGCAAAGTTTTAATTTCGGGTATGATAAGGACATCCGAAATTAATACTTAATATTTTAGTATTAGCGCACTTCTTTTAAACATTTTACATAAAAAGAAGTGCGTTGTGCTTTTTATACACCTATGCCGAACTTTACAGACTATATGATGGACGGAATGTGCAAGGCAGGTCTTGATTTCATAATCAAGCCTGTTATGGCGGCTTTTGGTGCAATATCACAGGTAGACCGAATCAAGGCAGCCATAGAAAGTGGCGACCCTGTAGAGCTTACGGTAGCCGTAACGGAACTTGTAACCATAGCTTTCGGACTTACAAGACAGTGCTTCACAGGTGAGACATTAGTGGCTACAGAAGATGGTCATAAGGCAATCAAAGACATCAAGGTTGGAGATTATGTGTACTCTTGTGACACAGAGACAGGCGAAGTTACTCTTAAACAAGTAACGGCAGTTTTTGCAAGTGACAAGTACGAACTTTACCACGTACACACTTCAACAGGCGAAACGATCAACACTACAGAAGGCCACCCGTTCTATGTAAAGGGCAAGGGCTTTGTGGTAGCGGCAGAACTTGAAGCCGGAGATGTATTAGTAACATCAGATGGCAAAGAAGTAAGAGTAAAGGCTGTAACCACCACTAAGCTTGACGAACCGGTTAAGGTTTATAACCTTGAGGTTGAAGGCAATCATACTTATTATGTGACAGCGGATGAGGTGTTGGTGCATCTAATGCTGCAGATGTTAATCTTGCACCGTTAAGTGGTCATTATCATAAACTGCCAGCAGGAACAGTGTTACCTGATGGGTTGGGGGTAGTAGCAGATGGTAGTGATGTTATTCCAAATTCTGGACGTTTTCCAGGACACCATACTATATATCCGACTCGGTCAATGACTGTAAATTAATTTAATGAGCTTTACCTTTCATTACCATGGGTACACGGAGGAAAGAAACCTTGATTGACATATACGAAAAGAGAATAATTGATGATTTAGAAACTGTGCAGACTGGATGCTATAGTGATATAAACAATCTGCATAATTATCCCGAAGAATTAGCAAGCCAAATTCTTCGTAAATTGATAGAGTGGGCATATCAACCTCAGAATGTGACGCCAATATTATTAGCACGCAAAAAGCTGGATGAAATTAATAAAGATTGGTTAAAACATTATTTTGTTGATGTAGCTAAAGCATGTATTGATTTTTCAGATTACTGGGAATATAGACGATTATTGGAATTGATTGTTTGTGTGATTCCTGAGTTAAAAGAAACTGCTTTAGAATTATGTGAGCATTCTGAAGATGAGGATATTCGAGAAGTTATAGAAGATTATAAAGAAGCATAGTCAATCTTTATTAATAAGCGTACTTGAAGTGATGCTTACTTCAAATCAAAACCGAATATTGAATTTTAAGACTTAAAACGCATTGCTTTCATGGCACTTGGTGCTGTGGAGATGATGTGTTTTCTTTATGATAGCTGTTCAAACACCGTAAGCTATGAATACGATGCCAACGGCAACGTGATAAAAGTAACATACCCTGATGGAAACTGGACTGCGGTGAAAATGTGATACACGAAAAAAACAAAATGTGATATCATATGCATACTAGAAGGAGAGGGAAGTATGCTAAGTAATAATTCAAAATATTCGGAAGATATGAGAGAGAACTGCTATGTACGAGAAGTATAGCTCCTTGATTCTGAAAAAATAGCGTAGCAGCCAACAACTGCTACGCTTAAAAAGTGTAATTTGGGGGACATGTCAAATTATAGGTGGGCTATTTTGCCCATTGTGTCAAATTCATCCTCTAATGAGTCTTACAATACCGTCTGCACTAGACTGCATATGCTTCTTTTGCATCATAAGACGGTACTGTTCAAGGATACTGTTCTTTTTGAGATCCGTTATGGACTTTGCAAAATCAGTGTCCTCGATGCGGCTTTGAGAAGCACGCATATTGTAAGATGCATAAGAGTTAAAGTTAATAATATTGTCAAGGCGGTTAGATGTGGCACCAAGATTGCCTCTTGCAGAGCTAACCATATCCAGAGCCTTGTCAATAGTGCTAATGTCAAAGTTGCCTGTTACATCATAGTCAGCAATACCAAGTTTCTCAAGTGTAGAGTTAGGCATACTTACCTGTAAACCACTTCCATCAGGATTAGAAGCTACATTAAGACCGGTTGTATTGCCATCCAACAGATTCTTTGTATTAAACTGTGTAGTTCCGGCAACATCTTTAATGCCTTGTTTAAGCTGATCAATCTCTGCCTGAATGGCACCGATTTCGGAATTACCGTAAACAGCAGTATTAGAAGCCTGTACACTCAGCTCTCTAATGCGTTGTAAGTAGTCTGTAATAGAACCAAGTGCGCCATCTGCAACGTTAATCATATCCTGAGCGGTTGCAGCATTGTCCTTACCTACGTCATAACCATTACCTTGAGTTTCCAGTTTCTTGGCAATAGCAAGTCCTGCGGCATCATCTGCAGCAGAGTTAATTCTTTTGCCACTGGCTAACTGTTGGTAGTTAGTGTAGATATTCTGACTGTTAATAGAAGAAATATTCATAAAATGTATCCTCCTTTCGCACCATATCTCTATTATTATAATATCACAATATACTATGATACACAATAAAAATTATTATTTTTCTTTCAGTTGTTTTTCCATCTTACCAAAACGAACAAGGCTGTATACAATAATGCATATGTATAAAACAAACATCACTATATATGTCCAGAAGAGTACATAATCTCCTGCTGATGAGTAGGCGGCATGTTCTGTTATCTGATTGTGCAATCGCAGTATGTTAGGGATTATCAGTAATAAGAATATTGCACTTAGTGGCAAAAGTTTCTTTTTCTGTAAGGTTTTAATCATATTAAGTTTTGACTGCTTATCGCTGAATATGGTCAGGTCGTCTTCTGTATGATTAGCTACAGGTTTTCTGAAATATATAAAGCCATTAAGCTCACATACATATTCCCAGCCGAAGTCTGCAAACATCTGGAGATAAGAGTCTTTCTCATCATTTGGCATATCTGCGTAGTCGGCCTGATAGATAACATCTTCTTCTTCACACGCTTCGAAGGTGTAAGTTCCGAAACTGCTTAAAGATACAAGTTTCCAGCCTTTGCTATGCTGCTCCCTGAACAGTTTTTCTTCCTTTTCAAAGTCTGAAAAATTAATTATGCGAACTATGGTTTTAGTTTTCTTGTTACTCATTCCACATTTCCCCCTTGCTATTTTTATATAAACGTTCAATACGTCTGAGTTCTGTTTCTAAGATAGTGGTTCCCAAATCAGTGATTATATAGGACTTTCTTTTTTCTTCCTGTTTAACCAACTTTATAAGTCCGTCCTTTTCCAGCTTTGCAAGTGTTCCGTACATAGTACCGGGACTGATAACAATCTCTCCCCCGGTTAGTTCCTTAACTGTCAAACCTATATTGTATCCGTGCATCTCATCACGAAGACAAAGTAGGATATAAAAGCAGGTTTCAGTCATAGGAATATAGATTCGCCTAAGTCTTTCTTCCATTGTGCTCTCCTGTCAAATAGTAATTAGTATGTTTTAGTTCGATGTATCGAAGTGCGATATATCTGGTTAAAATATATCGCACCTCGATGTATATGTCAAGCACATTTTATAAAATATACAAGTTTGACTTGGCAGAAAAATTTTTTTATAATTTCTGTAACGTTTTTTAATTTCGAATGTCTTATGAATGTACGTACAAAAGAAAGGAGGTTTGAAGGTGCAGAGTTTTGAAGAGATATATTCAGAGTATTATCCTTATGTATACAGTTTTTGCTTAAAAATGTGTTGTGATGAGGAGCTGGCAGAGGAGATAACTCAGGATACGTTTTTCAAGGTGCTGAAGAGTATTGACAGTTACCGTGGTGAATGTAAGCTGAGTGTGTGGATGTGTCAGATTGCTAAGAATATATATTACAATTATTTAAAGAAACATAAGCGTAAAGCGGATTGTACACCGGAAATGATGGCGGATACACTTGCCGCACCGGGAGATTTTACGCAGGATATATACAACAAGGAGATGGCAATGCAAGTCCATCAGATTCTGCATACTTTGAAGGAGCCCTACAAAGAAGTGTTCTGGATGAAGACATTCGGAGAATTAACATTTGCAGAGATAGGAAGAGTGCATGGGAAGACGGAAACCTGGGCACGAGTTACTTATCATAGGGCTAAAATGATGATAAAGGAGGAAGTTAGCGATGTATCCTTGTAATGTTATCAGAGATTTATTGCCTATGTATTATGATGGAATATGCAGTGAAGTGAGTGTAGGAGAAGTGGAAATACATCTGGGACAATGTCCGGGATGTGCGGAGTATTACAGATTAATGAGGCAAAATGGTGCGGCACCTATTATGCCTGCCAATAATCCAATAGAGCAGCAGCGTGTCAAAGCCGTTAAGAAAGCAAAGAGGAAGATTCGTAATAAAGGGATATTGACGGTGATTGGCGCTATCTTCCTAATAGTATTCATTCAAATTGTCGCTTTGTTTGCAATTGTGGGCGTGTTAGGATTAGATTATTATACTGCAAAGGTGGAAGTGAATACAGATATTGCAACATATGATAAGTTCATAAAGAAAGAGAAGCTTATGTCAGCGAATACGGATATATTTCCGGAAAAGATAACAGATGATATGAGTGTAAAGGATTTTAAGTCGGTTTATTATAATCCTTTTGATCCGCAGTATTTAGGATACCTTGTGGTGGATTATAAAGAGTCCGATTATAAGCGGGAGGTTAACCGCCTTAAAGAGTACAATTCTACGGAATATTTGGGGAATTATGGCGTTACGGGTTTTGATGAAGATTATACCTTGCTTGCTGTTTGTGCTGATGATTACTATGGTTTTGTATATGCTTTAACGGATAATGAAGAT
>JAFQIQ010000048.1 GCA_017397445.1 Lachnospira sp. | reverse complement strand
GAATCCCTGTATCCACCCTTTTCTATTTTTGGGCTATCGCCAAGCGGTAAGGCACGAGGTTTTGATCCTCGCACTCGCTGGTTCGAATCCAGCTAGCCCAGCTGGGTTGTTGATAACCTAAGTAGACTAGCAAGGGCTCATAGCTCAGTCGGTAGAGCACTAGACTTTTAATCTAGGTGTCCCGGGTTCGAACCCCGGTGGGCTCATCAATCTTAATAAAGAAAGAATGTGGCGAATTGGGTAAAGAACCAATTCGTTTTTCTGGTTTTATGGGGAGATTTACATAATTTGTAAGAAGAGGTAGGTTTATGGAAAGAGAGAGTTTTAAATCGCGATTAGGTTTTATACTGGTTTCGGCAGGATGCGCCATCGGCCTTGGAAATGTATGGAAGTTTCCGTATATATGCGGTGAAAACGGAGGTGCAGCATTTATTCTGATATATCTGGTGTTCCTTGCGGTTATGGGATGGCCTATTCTTATGGCGGAGTTTGCAGTTGGTAGAGGAAGCAAGAGAAGCGTGGCACAGTCTTTTTCTATACTTGAGAGTGAAAAAAGCAACTGGCATAGATTCAAGTGGTTTGCTATTGCAGGAAACTATCTTCTTATGATGTTCTACACTATGGTTTGCGGATGGATGATGTACTATGCATTTAATTTTGCAACAGGTGGTATGGATGGATTGAATAAGACTCAGATTGATGGTGTGTTTGATAATATGCTTGCCTCACCGGGATTATTGATTTTCTGGACAATTATTGCCATAGCCATTTCATTCGGTGTGTGTGCATTGGGAGTTCAGAATGGTGTAGAAAAGATTACAAAGGTTATGATGCTGTTGTTAATTGGGCTTATGATAATCCTTGCTGTGCGTTCGATAACCCTTGATAATGCCACAGAAGGATTAAAATTTTATCTTGTACCTGATTTTGGGAAACTTGCTGAAAATGGCTGGGGTAATGCAATATTTGCAGCTATGACCCATGCGTTCTTTACATTGAGCGTGGGTATTGGTTCTATGAGTATATTTGGAAGCTATTTAAAGAAAGACCACAAGATTACTAAAGAATCTCTTAACGTAGTACTTCTGGATACCTCTATTGCTATAACAGCGGGAATTATAATTATTCCAGCGTGTTTTGCGTATGGTATTCAGCCGGATGCAGGTCCGTCACTTCTGTTTATTACATTGCCTAATGTATTCAATCATATGGCAGGCGGAAGAGTGTGGGGAACGTTGTTCTTTATATTTATGACATTTGCGGCGGTATCCACAGTTATAGCGGTATTTGAGAATATTATTGCAATAACTATGGAAATATGGAATGTCTCAAGAAAGAAGGCAGTGCTTGTGAATATGGTATTGCTTACGGTTCTTTCAATGCCGGCTGTACTTGGATACAATGTTCTTTCAGGCGTTCAGATACTGGGAGAAGGAACTACTATTATGGACTTTGAGGATTTCCTTGTATCTTATAATATTTTGCCTTTGGGAGGACTTCTTTTCATATTGTTCTGTACAAGAAAGAATGGTTGGGGGTATAATAGATTTGCTGAGGAAGTTAATACAGGTAAAGGATTTAAGCTTCCGAACTGGATGGAAGTCTGGATGAAATGGGTGCTTCCGATTATAATCGTTATCGTGTACTTAAAAGGTTACTTTGATATGTTCGCTTCAAAGGGAACCGTAACTTTGGTGGTATGGATGTGTGTTGCGATAGCATTACTCGCTCTGGTGCTTAGCTTCAGTATGAAAGCGGGGGCGAGAAAGGTTAACAAAGATTAAGTAAAATGTAATTGAGTAAAGGAGAATTGGATATGGGTGAGTGTTCACATGATTGTGGTAGTTGCGGTTCAAATTGCGGAGAGAGAACAGCTCCACAGATAGCCAGCAGTGCAACTAATGCAGGCGTAAAGAAAGTAATTGCGGTTATGAGTGGTAAGGGTGGAGTAGGTAAATCTCTTGTTACATCTATGCTTGCTGTTAATGCGGCATCGAAAGGGTTAAAGACCGCCATCCTTGATGCAGATATAACAGGTCCTTCAATTCCGAAGTCGTTTGGTTTAAAGGATAAGGCTAAGAGCAATGAGGAAGGAACTTTAATAATTCCTGAGGTTACTAAGGGTGGTATTAAAGTTATGTCCCTTAATCTTCTTATGGAAAATGAAACTGACCCGGTTATCTGGAGAGGTCCGATTATTGCCAGTGCGGTAAGAGAGTTTTGGCAGCAGGTTGAATGGGGCGATGTGGATGTTATGTTTATCGATTGTCCTCCGGGAACAGGCGACGTTCCTCTTACAATATTCCAGTCATTGCCGGTTGATGGTATTGTTGTTGTTACAAGCCCACAGGAGCTTGTTTCTATGATTGTAACTAAAGCTGTTAATATGGCACGTATGATGGATATTCCGGTACTTGGTATAGTGGAGAATATGTCATATTTTATGTGTCCTGATTGCGGAAAGAAACATGAAATATATGGTGAGAGTCATATTGATGAGATAGCTAAGGATACAGGAATTGATACTGTTGCAAAACTTCCTATGGATCCGCAGGTTGCTGCAAAGGTTGATTCAGGTCTTGCGGAAGAACTTGAGACAACAGCACTTGATGAGATGCTTGGGAAGGTAATGGCTATCAGAAAAGAGCCTGTGAAGGTGAAGATTGCTGTTACATATGATGATGGTCAGGTGTTCCAGCATTTTGGCCACTCAAAGGAGTTTAAGATATATATTGCAGAAGATAATAAGGTTGTGGCAAGCAAGGTTATCGGAACGGATGGCAATGGTCACGAGGCTTTAGCAGGCTATCTTGAAACAGATGGTGTGGATGTTCTTATCTGTGGAGGAATCGGTGGTGGAGCTATCAATGCGCTTGCTGCATGCGGTATTGAGGTGGTTCCGGGCGTTACAGGTTCTACAGATGAGGCTGTAAGAGCATACTTAAGTGGTGAACTTTCGGTTAATATGACTCCGAATTGTAATCATCACGAGCATGACCATGGAGATGGAGGATGTCATTGCGGAGGTCATGATGATGGAGAATCTTGCGGTTGCGGATGCCATTAATAATCAGGTGTGTGTTCGAATGAGCACACGATGACTAAGAGATACAAAAGGAGAGGGAATATATGTCGGTAGCATATGGAATAATTAGCGTAATATCTTTATTATTGGTTGGCGTATGTCTTATAGTAGATAAAAAAAGAGATATGCTGTTGCTTATGATGTTTGTTGCGGTATTCATATGCGATTTGGGATATTTTCTTATATCGATAGCTAAGACTCTGGACTTTGCACTCAATGCAAACCGACTGGCGTATCTGGGAAGCGTGTTCCTGCCATATTGTCTTTTGTTTATGATATTAAATCTGTGTGGTATAACGTACAAGAAATGGCTGCCGGTGGTTCTTGTTGTGATAAGCGTGTTGGTACTCTTGGTTGCATCAAGTCCGGGAGTGTTATCTATATATTACAGCGAAGTGTCCATAGAGATTGCGGACGGTGCAACAAGGCTGGTGCGTGAATATGGTTCATTGCATATATTGTATTACATATATCTTTTTGCGTATTTTACAGCTGTGGTAAGTGTTATAATATATGCAATATATAAGAAAAAAGTTGTATCTAAGATGCATGTGGCGTTTTTATTCTCAGCGGTGCTTTGTAATATTGTTATATGGTTGGCTGAGCAGTTCCTGCCAAGAGGATTCGAGGTTTTGTCCGTATCTTATATTATGACAGAGATATTTATTCTTCTGTTGTATGCTATATTGCAGGAGTATGGATGTATCAATAACGGTGTTGTTGTTCTGCCGCCTAAACACAGCATAGCGAAGGTGGAATCAGGTAGTAATGAGAATGAATTCTTTACGTCGGAAGAAATAGAAAGGATTTTTTCAGAGTGCGATATTATTGAAACATTAACTAACAGAGAAAAAGATGTGTTCAGATGTATTCTTGCCAATAAGAAACGCAAAGATATTGCTGAAGAATTGTTTGTTACTGAGAGCACAATTAAGAAATATACAGCATCGGTATTCAAGAAGATGGCTGTAACAAATAGAATGGAATTGTTTGCAAAGTTGAAAAATTATACATAATATACGTTTTGAATATGTGTGAAAAGCCGTGATTTTGTGCGGTTTTTAGCAAGGGGTAGCCTGTGGGCTACCCCTTATTTTGTTGCAAAAGTAGCCTGAGGGGTAATATAAACCATGGGAGATGTTTAATATAATAAGATAGATAAAGAGTCGAAAAAACTCTAATTATGAACGAGGAGGATGTTATAATGAGTTACATTGGAATGTGGAAATTTCATTCGATTGGCATTATTAACGATGCAGATGAAATGGTGTATCTGAATGGGGAAGAGTATCTTAGTTCACCTATGCCATACATTGATGAAACAGATGAAGAAGCTGTTGCGGATGAGATGAAAGAGCGGAAGCAATGTATAGGCACGCAGATTAAGGTTTGTGAGGATGGCAATATGTATATGCTTATGCCGTTACCTGAAGGTGTGTCAGACGCTGAGGTTAAGCAGGCGGTGGAAACTGGTGTCATTAAGCTTATGGACGGTATGATGGTAGGAGATTCTCACAGCTGGGAAGACAGAGACGGAGAATTCTGGTATGACACCGGAATAGAGGGTGAAATCTTTGGCGAAAAAGCAGATTCCTGG
The DNA here is from genome assembly GCA_017397445.1 of Lachnospira sp. Classification (GTDB taxonomy): domain Bacteria; phylum Bacillota; class Clostridia; order Lachnospirales; family Lachnospiraceae; genus Lachnospira. The sequence goes on along the minus strand of JAFQIQ010000048.1, from coordinate 772 downwards.
GCAAATGCCAGTACACAGGATGGTTTTATCAGCATAATGACTATGAGATTTGTAAAGGAATAATTTAAGGAGGATAATTATTATGGGATTGTTTGATTCAATAAAGAATGCGGCAGAGAGAACATTGAAGCAGGAGGCAACAAAGGCAGTCAATGAGGCGGTGCAGAATATCGGGAAAGGACGTAATCATTCGGAGAAGTTTACATTTGCAACACTTGCAGGCAGTTTAGCCGAATTGCAGGCATATCCGGAGGCGACCTTGGATTCTGCATTTAAGACAGCTGCATTGACGGTGGTGGCATTGTGTAATTATGAAAAGGACGAGCAGGCAACTATTGAGATGCTTAATTTCTTAAAGGGGCCGGAGGATGTAAGTACTTATGAGAAGCAGTTTATTAAGGAGCGTCTGGCAGGAAAGTACTATAAAACATTTTCTTTCTTCGAGGGTGCTACTCCGGAAAACGGATATAAGCCGACAACACCTTACACTATTTCTGTAAGCGAGAACCCATATTCTTTTGATAACGAGAATTGGGCCACACTTTTTGTGACTAGCAGTGGTGCTGATTCACCAAGACAGATTAAGTTACGTAAGAAACCGTCAACAGGTCAGTGGTTCCTTAACGATATTCAGTGTCTGTCAGATATAAGGGTGCCGGTATCAGAGGACCCTTGGGCGTAGATTAAGAATATTATGGGGTTGGTAAAATTGATTCGCAATATATTGAATAGAGAGAGTAGTGAGGTGGCACCTGCAGAGTTATCTGCAGGT
>JAFQIQ010000047.1 GCA_017397445.1 Lachnospira sp. | reverse complement strand
AGTCTCCGCCTACTACCTCAACTGCACCACTAAAACCAGTTAAATCGGCATTAATAACATTGCTGAGGTCACTGTAACCATCATAATTTGTAACATCAATTTCAATAGTACCTGCACCTACGATTTCATTCGCAGTGAGTGAGCTTATTGTATCAATTGTAAGTACAGAATCTTCATAACTGAGAGTCAACTTGCTTGTTGTGAGTTCAGAACCATTTTTGATGACAAACTCAGATTCTCCCCAACGCTGTCCGCCGTTGTTATTGTCATAAATAACATTTGCATTAATCTTTGCACCATCGGCAATGAGACTCGCACCTTCAACAAGCAGATAGTTTGTATCAATTTCACCCTTTACTTCAAGGTTATTGTGGGCTGTCTGGATGCGTCCCGCACCAAGCTTGCCTGTTTCAGACACTTTATGATCTCCATCGTACAGATAAAGCGAACCCCAGTTTTGACCACCTGTAACAGCGCCCTTTATCTCAAGAGAAGGACCGTAATAAAGATATATACCGGATGCATTATCGTATATCTCAAAGGTTACATTTTCGTCAATAACAAACTTTGTATCTTTCGCATCAACAATATCCCAGTCTGTTCCAAGTGCTGTCTGTTTAACAATTACAGGCTGGTCAGCTGTGAATATAACATCACCAGTACCATAACTGAACGCAATATCACCGGAGGATTCAATATCCTTTAACAGTTTAATTGTAGTATCTGAACCATCCTGATTGATGGCAGCTACCGCTTCTTCAAAGCTTTCGTAATATACATCACCGATTTGTGCCGCAACATTAATTTCGCTTTTGTTTTCGTCAATATAATAAGGAATATATTCAATAGTATCGCCAATGATTTTACCTTCTGTTGAAGTGCTGTAGTAGTTGTATGTAGCATCAATAGCAACAGTAGAATTTGCCCTCTGGTCTCTGAAATAAGGACGATCAGTAGCTTCGCTTGAAAGAATAAGAACATTTTCCTTGATTTCAATTTTACTGAATTCGTTTCCTGCATCTTCTGTGCCATCAGCAACATCCAAAGCAACAACCTTATTATCAAAATTATTTACTGTATTGTCAGTGATTGAAAGTTCCATTTCTTCAACCAAACCCCAGTTGGTGAATACAAAAAGACACCCTTTGTCGTTAACAGTGTTACCGGATATATTGAGGATTCCGCCTGCAACAAAGTCTTTGAACCAATCTTCGGATGTGTTAAGCCCATCAGCACCGCCTTCAAACAAGATGGCATGACGGTTTTTAGAACCAGTATCAGCACCAAAAAAATTGCTTGTGATATTTGATTCACCACGAACAGAATAAATAATGATATGATGGCTGTCTATATTAGAAAATTCACAATTAGTCACTGTAACATCCTCTACCGTTAAAAACATGCCATATTTTCCGCCCTCAAATGCAACATTATCAATGATGATATCTGAATACTGCACCTTTGGAGCATCCCAAGCACCTTTTGATACTGTTATATGAGATGCATTATCCGTTGTCTGCTGTTTCATAGACAAATCTCTAATTGTTACATTGCTTGACTCAATTACCAAGGCACTCTTATCGGAAGTGAAAACCAGCTCAGTATGTGATTTTCCTGCACCTTGAATTGTTATAGCTTTGTTAATTGTAATACTTTCTACAGTTTCAGTGCTGAAATCAAGTGTGCCGGATGCAATATTGATTACATCGCCATCACTTGCGTTTTCAATAGCCGCTACTAAATCAGCAACTGTATCAACTGAAACAGTGGTTCCGCTTGCAAAAGCGGAAAAGCTCATTGTGCTCAAAACAAGCGTAAATGCAAGGATTGAGCAGAGTAACCTTTTTACTCTCATGTTGTAATTCCTTCTTTCTGGATAAATTTGTTATAAGAAGATATTGCATCCTCTTTCAAAAGGCACAGCATATTTCATCTATGCCTTTTGAAAGAGGGGGAAGCTTGGCTTCCCGCCTCAAAAAAGTTTTTAATTAGTTGTTCCAAGAAACAAGTACGTATGCTACGTCCTTAGAATCTATTACGCCATCACGGTTGAGGTCGTATTTTGCATATCCATTTTCTGTTGTAGAAACAGAACCAAAGTATGATACAACTGCCGAGAGGTCGTAGATGTTGATGTTGTTATCCTTAACAATATCACCTGCAAGGAATGTAACCTTTGCAATGCTGGAATCTTTGCCGACTTCAACAACCTGAGCTTCATCCATTACGTTATTCCAGAATCTGAGCGTCTTATCTGTTGTCATTGTAACTGTGTAACGAGCTGTTCTGTAACCTGCACCACTTACTGTTACTGTGTATGCATTGTTGAGAATAAGTCTATTCTCTTCAACAACATAATCACCGTTAGCCATAGCATAAACGCCGTCAGTACCAAGAGCATAAGTAACAGTCTGATTCACACCATCAATTGTACCTGTGATTTCAACCTTCATATCCTGATATGCAATTTTGTTATCCTCTACTGCATTCGGGAAGTCAAGATTGATTGTAAGTGTTCTTACAGGAACTGCGATTTCAACATCTGTAATTGTTTTGTCAGATACATCAAGAATACCTTCGCCGTTTGCAGCATTACCATTAGGAATGAATGTATCAACAATGTTGTCGAAAAGCTTTGTTGCATGAGCTGCATTTGTGTCATTTGCATTTACATCTACTACAAAGCTGAATTTGCCGTAACCGGTGAACTTAACCTGACCAAGTGTGATTGTTGCATTTGTATCTGTTGCAACATCAGTCTTTCCGTTGTAGTGGAATTCGTATCTAACCTTGCTATTATCAACAGGATTGATTGCAACTTCTGAGTTAGAAGCGATGATTTCGTATTCGTTGTTGCCTTCAATCTGTGAGAAGAGGAAGGTAAGGTCAGCAGAGTTGAGTCTATTGATAACATCGCCACCTGCTGTAAGGTTGATATTGTAAACCTTTTCGCCTTCTGCTTCTGATGCAGGAGCAAATTCAACTTTGATTTCATCAACAAGAAGTGTTTCTTCAACAATATTCAGATTGCCTGCAACGTCTGTTTCGGTTGCGTATCCGTCTGCCAAAGCATCTTCAAGGCCAAGGCTATATTCGCTGAATTCACCGCCGATGATTTTTCCGTTTGCATCGAATTCAACACCAACACCTACATAACCACGGGTATATGCTTCGTCATTAATTCCGTTACCGAATACAATTACATTTGAAATTGAAATAGCTTCGCCGTTAACTGTGTTATCGCTGCCGATTGCAACGTGTCCACCACCTGCATTGTCAACAGGTTTACCCATAGCATTTGTGTTAATACCAATTGCTGCTGTTGCATCATCAACATAAAAATCATTGTCATTGATTGTTGCTGTGTAGTTGTTAGCTCTTGAATTGTTCTGGTAGAACTGAATTGCATCGGGTCCCCATGTAGAATCCTTTGAATTTACATAGAATGTATTGTTTGAAACCTCAACATCAGCACCT
>JAFQIQ010000046.1 GCA_017397445.1 Lachnospira sp. | reverse complement strand
TAAGTCCAGGCATACGTGAGTAGCTGATAAGTACATCAAATATTCCACGGTGGTTTCCGATGAAAAGAACAGGCTCATCCTTTGGTATATTTTCATAACCGATTACGGTAGTTTTAACTCCTGAAAGGAGGAGCACTCCCTTGAAGAAAAACTGAATGAGTCTTAATGAGCTGATATCCTTAAAGGGTTTGTTGAACTTTCCGATAAGCCATTCAACGGGAATCAGGATAAGACTTATCAGGCAATAAATTATAAGCCATAAGGCAACTAAAATTAATCTTATCATAATGTAAATCCTTTCCAATTATTATGGGTTGAACCTATTGTATATCATTTTTGTAATTAACGCAAATGTTAGATTACTTAATATATTTATTAAAACCGTCAGAATAATGGACTTCTCCGGTATTGGTTACGAACATAGCTTCAACATCCGCGGTGTTGTTAATAAGTTTGAGTCCTTCTTCAAGGCCTAAGGCAAAACTAGTGGTGCTTAAGCAGTCTCCCATAAGTGAGCTTTCTGAGATTATGGTTACACCGGACAGATTATTGTCGTAAGGGTATCCTGTTTTCGGATTTAAAATGTGGTGATACAGGGTATCATTTTCATAAAAGTACCGCTCATAATTTCCCGAAGACACTGCCGAAACATTGTTGAGGGATAAGGTTACAAGAGTCTCACCCTTTTCGGAGAAAGGTTTTTTGATTCCAACATTAAAGTTAGAAGATTCTGTCTTTCCGCCCACGCAGAGAATGTTGCCGCCTAAATCAATAAGAGCGTGATTAATATTGTTTTTAAGTAAGAATTCTTTCAGCTTATCAGCTATATAGCCTTTTGCAACGGCACCTAAGTCGATAATCATATCGGAAGGTTTTTCTATAGTGAAGGTGCCGTCTGAATTGGGAGTGAGCTTTATATTGGTGTAGTCAACAGAGGACAGGGCGGTATTTATGTGCCCGCTGTCAGGGATTACAGGTGTGTCTGCAGTGAAATCCCAGAGAGAAGAAACTGCACCGATGCTTATATCAAATGCACCATCGGATATTTCACCGTATCGTATCCCTGCCTGTATAAGTTCTGCCAGTTCAGCCGGGATAACTTTAGTTTCTCCGGAATTAACCTTATACAATGTGCTGTCCGGATGTGTTCTTGAAAACAACATTTCGTACTTGTCGCACATACTTAGGGCTTCGTCTAATATCTGGTTTAGTTTGGTTGTGCTGTGTCCCCCCGTTGTATAGGACTTAATGGTTACATAGGTGTTGAGTTTATACCCTGTAACGGAAACGGGGTCTTTGATAGTAGTGCCGCAACCTGTCAGCAGAACCGGAAAAGTAATGCAACATATTAATATTGAGTATGATAAAAGCTTAATATAATTTTTAATATTCTTCATAATGCTCCTTATTATATCTATAATACCGTCTATTATAACAAAAATTGAAAAAAATGTGAAACTGCTTTTATTTTATTTGGATTTGTGATATAAATATATAGTCCCGCTTTATGCGGTGAAAATAGTGAAAGGATTTTTTATGATGAAGAAGTTTTTAAGCGTATTTCTTGTTGTGGTTATGTTAGTGTCCATGGTCGGTTGTGTGACTAAGGATACAGATACAAGTAATGCTGCCATGGAAGCGGCAGATTATCAGAAGTCATTGGAGACTAATGCAAAGGTTTATAAGAAGTTTATAAAGGTTCCGGATTACAAGGGAATCGAGGTTGAAGTGGATATGTCTATCCTTGAGGTTACAGATAAGGAAGTGGATGACTATATTCAGAATGTTGTTAAGGGATTTGCTGAAACTAAGAAGGTTACAGAGGGTGTAACTAAGAAGGGGGATGTTATTGTTCTTGATTATGAAGGCAAGAAGGATGGCGTAGCATTTTCCGGTGGTACAGCTACAGATGCAGAATACACAGTAGGTTCAGGTCAGTTTATATCAGATCTTGATAAGGGACTTGAAGGTCTTACATTAGGTAAAAAGTATGATATTCCATGTAAGTTCCCGGATAACTATACTCCTGCGGATTTGGCCGGTAAAGATGTTGTATTTACTGTAACAGTAACTGCAATTATGGAAACAGTACTTCCGGAGTTAACAGATGAGTGGGTTGCAAAGAATGCAGAGAAGCTTAGTACAACAGAAAAAACTGTTGAAGGTTTGAAGAAGTCAACAAAAGCATATCTTGTTGCCATGGCGGAGATTGATTATGCATCAGCTAAGTTTTCAGCAGCTGTTGCCAAGATTAAAGAGCAGATTAAAACTGACAAGTATCCGCAGAAAGAGTTGGATTCATTGAAGGCAACTTATAAGAATAATGTTGAATCAGAGTATACAAGCATGTCTACATTCTATACATATCTTGGTATAGAGAATTTTGAGGGTTACTTAAAGTCATATTATTCATGTGATTCTAAAGAGGATTTTGATAAGTATGCAGAAGAACAGGCAAAGAAGTATTTGCTTGAGAAGATGATTGTTACAATTATCGCGGTAGATAATAAGGTTACTGTATCAGCGGATGAGATTGCGGATCTTGGTGAGCAGTATGCAGAAAGTTATAATGCAGATGATTATGCTTCTATGCTTTCTGAATATGGTAAGGTTCTTAATGCAGAGTTGGGTTATAATCTTGTGGGCCAGAAGGTTTCTGAGATAGTTAATAATGCGGTATCAGAGGTAGCAAAGCCAACAGAGGCGGCTACGGAGGCAGAGTCTGCTTCATCAGCAGCTAATTAATAGTATCGGTATATATAAAGAGTTTGCTTGTTTTTGAGCAAACTCTTTATTTTGTTGTAGTATTTGTAATTGCGTAAGTCTCTGTAAAATGTTATCATTAATTATCATATATTAGTGAAATTAACGGAGGCATATTGTGGAGAAGTATATGTTCTTTTTTGACCTGGATGCCACAATTACCAAGGCTGAAATATTACAGGAAATAGCTGAGAAAACAGATAAAAAAGAGCAGATAGATGCTCTTATGAAAAATGTGTCAGAGGATGTACCATTTTATCACACATTTATAGAAAAGATTATGGTGCTTAAAAGTGTGCCTATAAGCACGGTGAGGAATATTGTGAACAATATTTCGCTCAGTGATAAGATTGTTGAGTTTATAAGGGAGAATAAAGATAGATGTTATATAGTTACCAGCGTTCCTGATGTATGGGTGGATGCTTTGATGAGTGAACTGGGAATGCAGGAGCGTTATTTTAGTACAAAGGCCATCAGTCAGGGGGATTATGTGGTCGGTATAGAGCAGATAATTGATAAGGGTCAGGCAGTGAGGCAGATTGTGGAAGAGACAGGATGCCTGAGTGTTGTAACAGGTGATGGTAATAATGATGCGCAGATGATGGTTGTGGCTGACGTCAGCATAGGATATGGTGGCGTAAGAGCGGTTTCGCCAACGGTATTGAAATGTGCAACACATGTTGTTTATTCGGAGGATAGATTATGTCAGTTTCTAAGACAATTGTTATAAGTTGTGCAGGGATGGGGACCAGATTGGGTATAGGTACAACTAAAGCACTGGTTGATATTGAAGGCAAACCTCTTATTATAAGGCAATTAGAGCTTTTGGAGGATTTTAAGGACATTAGGGTTGTTGTCGGTTATCAGATGGAAAAAGTGATAGAGGTGGTTAACTCATACAGAAAAGATATTCTTTTTGTGACAAATCATAATTACAGAAACACAGGAACAGGTGGCAGTTTTTCGCTGGGGATTAAGCATGCGGCCGATATGGTGGTTGCACTGGACGGTGATTTGCTTGTTAATCCGGAAGACTTGAGAAGAGTTCTTAGCAGCGATAAGGAATGTGTTTGTGGTGCAGTTCCTTACACGGAAGATCCCATGTATATGAAGACACTGGTTCAGGATGGAAAGACCTACGGGGTTGGTTTTTCCAGAGAAGAAGGTGAATATGAATGGACAGGGCTTGCCCAGGTTAAAACTAAGAAGCTGATACCGGGTGACAGGCATGTGTGCGATATGATGGTGCCGCTGTTGCCATTGGAGATGGAGTTGGTAAGAACTAAAGAGATAGATACGATGGCTGATTATGAGAATGCTGTTATGTGGGTAAGAAACGGATATAAAGATATGTAAAGGATTTATTAAGATGGCAGGAAATTATTCGGAATATATAAAGAGATATGGTGGGTATTGGCGCAAAGAGGATGAAGGTTTATATGATTATTGTTATCTGGTAAACCCGTTTTTTCCTACGCAAAGTCTTACAGAGAATATGAAGGAGCATTTTGACATACTTATGAGGGAGTATCCGTCAGGTATGGAAGTTAATTGTGAACTTGCTGCAGCTATGCTTGGAATCAGGAAAGAGTATGTGTGCGTAGGCAATGGAACTTCAGAGCTTATCAAATCCCTTATGGAGCATTTTACAGAAAAGATAGGTGTGGTATATCCTACTTTTGAAGAGTATCCAAACAGAAAAGGTAAAATTAAGCTTGTTCCTATGTATACAAAGGATATGGATTATGAGTACAGCGTGGATGCTCTGATGGAATATTATTCGGATAAGGAATGTGATGCGATTCTGTTAGTTAATCCTGATAATCCTTCCGGACATTTTATTGAGCAAGAAGATTTGTTACGATTAAGTAAATGGTGTTTAAGTAAAAGTAAAATGCTTGTGGTTGATGAATCTTTTGTGGATTTTGCTGATGTACCTAACCAGACGCTTCTGGATAATGATATTTTGTCGAACAACCCTAATCTGATTGTGTTGAAAAGTATATCTAAATCATATGGAGTTCCGGGATTGCGATTGGGTGTAATTGCAACTGCGAACGAAGAGTTAATCCGCAATATGAAAAAGGATGTTGCTATATGGAATATTAATTCTTTTGCAGAGTATTATATGCAGATAATCGGCGAATATAGAGATGATTATGAAGTGGCTCTGGCAAGAATTAGGGAAGTAAGAAAGGAATTTGTTCAGGACTTGAATGGCGTTAGCGGACTAAAGGTGTATCCTACACAGGCTAACTATGTTATGTGTAAAATTACTGCTAAAATATCATCAAGGAATCTTGCGGAAATTATGTTGAGCAAGTATAATATACTTATTAAAGATTTATCCGCCAAGGATGGTTTTGGAATCGGTGAGTATATTCGTTTGTCGGTAAAGACAAAGGAAGAGAATGAAGTTGTAATAAGGGCACTTGAAGAAGTTTTGAAGGTGTTATAATCGCAGGTTGTAAAGAGAAGGTGATTTATGAGCACGAGGCGCTATTGTAAAACAAGGATGTTGAAAGTTGGGATGAAAATCGACCAGTCCATTATTGATGGCACAGGTCGTATTTTGCTTGCAAAAGGAACACCTCTTGACGAGTATTATATTGATGCACTAAAGAAGATGAATATTATGGGTGTTTACATTAGAGAAGGTGTAGATGATCCTAATGTACATATAATGGACGAGAAGCCTTATTTTAATGAGCCTATTCCGGTGGAGACTGCAAAGAAAATTGAAGAGCTTACGGTAAGGGATAGAGCAAAGCTTAAAATTACACAAAGTGTAAAGAAAAGAGTTGCCGAAGGTGTATCGTATCTGTATAGTAACACGGATTCACCGGATTTTTTGAATGCTACACACACCGTTACGGAAGATTTGATGAAGGCCATTGATGATAACGATGCACTTGCATTTGATATAGGTATGCTGAAAGTTAGTGATGAGTATACATTTAAGCATAGTGTGGATGTGGCAACTATTTCTATGATTGTTGCAAAGAAGATGGGGATGAGCAAGAGAGAAGTTTACGATGTTGGAGTAACAGGACTGCTTCATGATATTGGCAAATCAAAGATACCGAATGAAGTTCTAAATAAGCCGGGTAAACTTGATGATAAAGAATTTTCTATTATGAAGCAACATACTATATTAGGTTACAAACTGCTGGAGAAGAATAAGGGTGTAAATGATAAGATACGTATGGGAGTGTTGCAGCACCATGAAAAGATTAACGGACGTGGTTATCCAAGCTGCCTGTTTGAACATGAGATTGGAGAATATGCAAAGATATTGTCAGTTGCAGATATATATGATGCTCTTGTAACGGAACGTCCTTATAAAGCAGCGTTTACACAAAGAGATGCAGTTGAGATGATTATGGCCATGACACATGAACTTGATATTAATGTTATGAAAAACTTTTTGAAAAGTGTTATCCTTTATCCGGTTAACTCCATCGTTCAGTTAAGCAATGGAGAGTATGCAAAAGTAGTTCAGAATTATGAAAATTACATATTGCGTCCGAAGGTAGTGGGGCTTAAAACCGGTAAGGTTTATGACCTTGCGTATGATTTGAGTTGTGCTAATATAATTATACCATAATTGAGATTTACAAAAACAGGACTGTCGGTTCATAACCGGCAGTCCTTAATTAATATAAGTCTGTTCAAATGTTTCAACGTCCATAGGCTTTGCAAAGTAGTATCCCTGGAACATGTGGCAACCGATATTTGAAAGGAACTCAACCTGCTCCTTGGTCTCTACACCTTCGGTAATAACAGGCATATTAAGATTGTTTGAAAGGGTGATAATCATCTCAAGAATCTTACGGCTGCGTTCTTCCGCACTGGCATTCTTAAGGAAGGCCATATCGATTTTGATAATATCCACATAAATATCTTTTAACATATTAAGTGATGAATAACCGCTTCCGAAGTCATCCATCTCTACGATAAAACCGTTGGCACGAAGATTGTTAATTAGTTCCATCTGGCGATGGAAGTCCATAACCACGGCTGTTTCGGTAATCTCCAGACGGAGATTTTTAGGATTGATATCGTATTTGGCTACCAAATCAGTAAAGGTCTGATAGATGTTTAGGAAGTAAAAATCTTTAGGCGAAATGTTTACGGAAATATGTAAATCTTCCCGTCCCATGCTTTTCCATTTACTTAGGTGCTTGCAGGCGGTTTCCCATATGAAAAGATCTACATCGGATATAAGTCCGTTTCTTTCAAATACAGGGATAAAGTCACCCGGCATAATAAAACCTTTATCAGGATGATACCATCTTACTAAGGCCTCGGCACCAAGCAGAGTCCCGTTTTCGGACATCTGAGGCTGAAGAAACATTTTAAATTGTCCATCATTAATTGCCGGGCGTAAATCGTTTATAAGTTCCTGTTCGTGAACGATATTTTCACGTAGTTTGTTGTCATAGTATCCGAAACGCTTATGTATATCGCCCTTAATTGCAGAAATAGCCATACGCGCACGGTCGCACATAACTGAGGCAGGAATATCGGAGTTGGTAATTTCAAATATTCCGATATAATCTACAATTGGAAATGTAACGTTTTTATCAATGCCCTCAAAAAGATTGTAATCCTCCCGGGCCGGAAACATATTTTTATTAAAATCACTCTTTGGAATCAGGACTGCAAATATATCGTTGTGAAGTCGTGCATATTCGTAAGCCCCCTTAAGATGAGTTTTGAGCATGTTGGCATAATTCACAAGGACAATATCGCCGGACTGCGTTCCTAAAGAATCGTTGATGATTTTGAAGTCCTTAATGTCTGTACAGATTATGAGGAATGGCTTGTTAGGATTCCATTTCAAATGTTTTTTAATCTGTTCATAAAAGGCATCTTTGTTTATAAAATTGGTAAGGCTGTCGTGTGTTGCATGGTATCTGACACTTTTTAAGTTAGCTATTTCATCGGTTCTGTTTTGAATAGTAAAATAGCCGCCTTGCAATTGCTGATTACCGTCCTTCATACGCTGTAACTGTATCTTAAGAATGATTTCTTTGTCTTCTTTGTAAAATGTAAATTCCTTTGTGAACTCTTCATCAGTCTGCATATACCTGTCACGGCACCAGTCACTGATTGTTTTGCCTGCTTTGGTTGTAATCGGGGGCTCGCAGCTAAAGATATCATCTGCCAGACTATTGCTGTAAAATTTGACACCGTTTATATCAATAACATAAATAGCAATGTTCATATGCTGGGTGATTTCAAGCAGAGTTCTCGGTAAAAGTTTCTGCGGTGAATAAACAAAGGCACAGTAATAAATGCACACGCCCTCAACAACATAGCCTATAACTGATACATCCACTGCGGAAGTAAATGTAAAAAAGTTAAGTACGACCAGAACAACCAGTATAATTGCAATTGCAAGATATTTACGTCTGTAAAAAACAGGCGCTTTTACTGCTCCATAAACAAGGGTTATCAGGCTGAATAATACCAACATAATAGAGAGTGCATAATGAATAAAGAAAACAGCGGTTGTAACCAGTTCGTAAAAACTTTCACTATTAACTTCAACCGGCCTTATGTAAAACATATGATGGTAAATATTGTTCAAAGCTATGCTCAAAGTGTCGGCAAATATAAGAATAAGCATAAGAACTTTGTTAACGTGCTTATCAAATCGATTGCCTATGTATTCTAATGAGAATTGTAACAAGTAGTAAAGCATCCAGTTAACTGTCAGAAAATAAACAGAGTAAGCAAAAAGGCAGACCCATTCGTAATTGGTGAACAGTGATATAATATTAGCGAGCACAATAATCGAGCCTAGTGTCAATATTCTTCGTACAATATACGCCAGGCGATGCTTTTCGTTATATGTTTTTTGTATGCATAAAATTAAGACAAACAGAGCCAGTGTTAAGATTGCTCCCAATAACAATTTCATTAAATCACATCCTTGTGTATCGTTTCACGATTCGATAATAAGAATATTATAGTATTTTTGAGCTTATAAGTCAATAAAGATGGAATTTATTTAGTAATTAATATTGAAGGTTGAAAATTAACAAATAATGTCGTAAAATGTATATATAAAATATTTTTACACGGAGGTATGTGAATAATCATGGGTAAGTTTGTAGTAAAAGAGACAAAGACAGGTATCAAGTTTGACTTAAAGGCTGGTAACGGCGAAGTTATCGCTACATCAGAGGTTTACACAACAAAGGCAGCTTGTCTTAACGGTGTAGAGTCAGTTAAGAAGAATTCAGCAGTTGCTGAGGTAGAGGATCAGACAGTAGCAGATTATGCTAAGGTTAAGAATCCTAAGTTCGAGGTATATGAGGATAAGGCTGGTGAGTTCAGATTCCGTCTTACAGCTACTAACGGCCAGACAATCGCAGTAAGTGAAGGTTATAAGGCTAAGGCTAGTTGCCTTAATGGTGTAGAGTCAGTTAAGAAGAATGCACCGGATGCTGAGGTTGTAGAGGAGTAGATGAGTAAAATCGCGAAGCGATTTAACTCGGGAGAATCGAAGATTCTCCTTATCAATGTGTTGAATTATTATATTAAGAAAGCTGTCCGCCAGAGGTATATCTTTATGATATATGGCAGGTGGACAGCTTTTTTAAAGGTATTGGTAACAGGGGGATAGGTGGGCTATGATTAATATAGCAATTTGTGATGATGATGAGAGTGTGCGTACCTGTATATCCGGCGTAGTGACAGCATTTTTTGATAATAAGAATGTGGAATATAAACTTGATATATATTCTTCAGGAGATATGCTTTTGAGTAAAGAAGCGTATCCGGATTTGTTATTTTTAGATATTGAGATGCCGGGAAAGAATGGATTAGAGGTTGCGGAATATTATAAGCAAAGAAAGATGACAGGAAGCGGTGGAATGAAAATAGTTTTCCTGACCAGCCATGATGAAGTGGTTAGAAAAGCATTTAAAGTGGATGCATACAGGTTTTTGCTTAAGGATTATTACGAAGAAGAATTAGCAGAGTGCCTGGAAGATTATTATCAGGAAAACTGTATGGAAGTTTTATATGAGATTAATGTCGGCAGCGCAGTGCTTGCAATTAGGCAGTCTGATATAATGTATATTACTTCTGCACATAATGGGACGGAGATATGGACTGTTACAGATGAATACAAGTCAGACAAGGCTTTGGTTAAATGGTTGGAAGAGCTTGATAGCGGTATGTTTATCAGAGTTCACAAGAATTGTATTGTGAATATGACGCATATCAATTATATTGATGATTGTATTTATCTGTATTCAGGAGAAAAAATACAATATTCCAGAAGAAATAAGAAAGAACTTGAACAAAGGTTTATACAGTACATACAGGACAATGTGAGGTAAGCGGTGTGGATTTGTTGTTAAATGGAATTTCTGTGTTTATGGAAGTGGCAGATGTAATTATCCTGATGGTGTCTATATTGGGATTCAGGATAGCTGCAAGTAGAAAGAAAATTCTTACATATGCACTGATTGTGGGATTGTTTGCTGTAATTAATATCCTTAAAATAGAAGGTATATATCAGAATACTGCACTTATATTGACGGTGCTTTTTGCACATATCTTCTTTGAGAAATGTGATAAAATAGCATGGCTGGCAGCAGCGATTCTGTTCTATCTTATAAGTGTTATTGGTGTAATATCTGTTTGCATATTTGGAGAGTATTATATCTTTAACGAGATTCATAAAGGTGTTTTTATAGATGTGTCGGTAACAGTTGTAGTGTTGATTACAACTGTTTTGCATCGCATTTTAGTTAAAAAACCTCTAAATATCAAAGGGCATAAACTTATAGTGGCTTTATGTGTAAGTATGTTCTTTTACACGGGATTGATTGCAACATATATGATGCTCTTAGAAGATAACGGTAGTATAAGTGGCAGAATAAAGCAGTATTATGCTATTGTGTGTGTTATAGCTATTGTCGGTAGCGTGTTACTCATCCTGTATTCTGCAAAGAATAATGAATATAAAATTCAGAGTATGCTGAATGAGCAAAAGCAGCAACTGCTGAAGGAATATTATGATCAGGTGTTGCAGAACAATCTTGAGATTAGAAGGTTCAGACATGATTATAAGAATCATATGAGAAATATCCGATATTACATTGAGCAGGAGAAATATGGGGATTTGGAAGCTTATATGGATGATATTGGAATTGTGCTTGATGGAAAGTTAGATGTTATTGACGTAGGGAATGAATTTGTCAGTGCTATATTAAGCGATTATGTTAATAAAGGCAAAGAAATGGGGATAGATATTTCAGTTCATGGAGTCGTTCCGGAATTTGCAAAAGTTACGGATATTGACTGGAGTATAATCTTGTCTAATGCTTTAAATAATGCCATAGAGGCTGTGGAAGATGTTGTGGAGGCACCACGATATGTAGCAGTTTCTTTTGCGGAGTTTAAAAATAAGTTGCAGATAGGTATAGAGAATCCTGCGAAAGATTTACCGGATATTATTGATGGAAAGATAAAAACAACTAAGGATGATGTTATATCACACGGGCTTGGAATCAGTAATATTAAAAAGAGTATAGAAAAATATAAAGGGAATATACAATATGATGTGTCAGATGAAAAAAACACAGTTACAGTTCGGGTAATTATGATTTTTTGACCGTTCACCCTAAAAAATGACCGTTCGCCCCTGGAGGTATTGACATGCCTTTAGGGGAATATTAATATATGTGGGTATCAGAATGAAAGGAGAGAAGGTATGTCTATTTATGGGTGGTTAGAATGGATTTCTAAGTTTTTGTTATAGATAGCTATATTATCAAAAATGAGAAAGTTGTAAGTGTTTAATTTTGGGGATGATTTAATAATAAGGATATAAAGCGAAGTGAATCGCAATTTTATTACTCTGATGTTTTTGTGATGCTTCGCCTTATATATAGCCAGGAGTTTTCCAACAATTTTATAAGCTCTCATGACACAGGGAAGAAACTTGGCGAAAGCAAAGTATAGAAAGTGCCCGGGTTATTATATCACTTTCAATACAGCGTTATTATTACATATTTAGAGAAGGGTCAAAACACGGTTTTGAAAAGGTGGAAGAAATTATAAAATATTTC
>JAFQIQ010000045.1 GCA_017397445.1 Lachnospira sp. | reverse complement strand
GCAAAACTTTCAAATGATGCACAGAACGCACCGTCTTTCTTTCCTATCATAATAGGTGTACGGCCAACACGATCTCTTGCAGCATATATTCCTGTTGGTGTAAGAAGCATAACAGAGAGGGACCCCTGTACCTTCTGCTGAAGATACTGCAAACCTTCAACTAATGTAGTCTTTCTGTTAATAATAGCAGCCGCAATCTCTGTAGGATTGATGGTACCGCCACTCATCTCAAGAAAATGTGTATGTCCTGCTTCAAAACATTCTTTAACAAGTTCATCAGCATTATTAATTCGACCAACTGTTGTGATGGCAAAACTGCCAAGATGCGAATTTACCAAAAGTGGCTGTGGTTCAAAGTCTGATATACAACCAATTCCCATATTACCTGCAAGTTTGTCCACGTCATGTTCAAACTTAGTTCTGAACGGTGAGTTCTGGATATTGTGAATAGCACGGTCAAAACCGTTCTCTCCATAAACTACCATACCGGCACGACGTGTACCGAGATGTGAATGATAATCTGTTCCGTAAAAAAGGTCAAGAACGCAGGATTCTTTAGATGCAACTGCGAAAAATCCACCCATGATAAAAGCCTCCTAACTGTTGTTTGCTTATGCAACAACCATACTGCATAATCATAATACAACCAAACAAAAATATCAATATTTTACGGAATTAAAGACAAAATATTTTCTAAAAAAGTACATTTTACGTATCTTTAGTAAAAAAAATGTGGTAAAATGTATTTAAATATATGTGCGAAAGTGTACGGAATGGAGTTTATTATGCGGATAGTTAATTTGATGGAAGACACTAAGGGTGCCGAAAACTGTGCGTATGAGCATGGTTTGAGCTTCTATGTTGAAACCGGAAAGCATAAGGTTCTGGTGGATACAGGTGCTACAGGTGCGTTTATTCAGAACGCAAAAGTGCTGGGTATTGATTTGTCAGAAGTTGATACTGTAATCATAAGTCACGGACATTATGACCATGGAGGCGGCATTATGGATTTTATAAAGATTAATGATAAGGCTGTTATATACATTCAGGAGAGTGCCACAGGCGAATTTTATAATGCATCTACAGCGAATGGAAAGTATATCGGCATGGATAAGGACATACCTGATTTGCCACAGGTTAGGCTGATTGACGGTGATATGCGAATCGATGATGAGCTAAGCATATTCACGGATGTAGCAGGACGCAGATTGTGGCCTAAAGGCAATGAACTGCTTAAAAGGAAAGTAAGTGATACGTATGTTCAGGACGAGTTTGAACACGAACAGTATCTTGTTATTAGTGAAGGGGATACTAATGTGCTAATCTCCGGATGCGCTCACAATGGAATTCTGAATATCCTTGATAAATATCTCGACATATACGAGGATATGCCAACTAAGGTTATTAGCGGTTTTCATATGATGAAAAAATCTGACTACACAGAGGAAGATGAGTTTATCATAAGAGCAACGGCAAGAGAGCTTAGAGAGCTTGATACAACATTTTACACCGGACATTGTACCGGTGAATATGCCCTTAACATACTTAAAAGTATGATGGGGGATAAATTAATAGAAATACATAGCGGAGAGGAGATTGTATAATGGGTGTAGAAATGATTGAAGCAGGGTGGTTGTCCATAATTCCACCATTGATTGCCATAGTGTTGGCACTTATTACAAAGGAGGTATTCTCGTCACTTTTTGTGGGAATTCTCTCCGGTATGTTTATTTATTGCTGGTTGGCAGAAGAGTCTTTCATGACTGCCATATCATACGTGTTTGATATGATGGCTTACAAGATTTCCGACAACAGTTATATGATACTGTTCTTAGCATTACTGGGCTCAGTGGTTGTGGTTGTTACTATGGCCGGAGGTTCAAGAGCATACGGCAGATGGGCGAGTAAAAAGCTTAAGTCGAAAACCAGCGTAAAGCTTGCAACAGCTATTCTTGGCATACTTATATTCATAGATGATTATTTTAACTGCCTCACAGTTGGTACAGTTATGAAGCCAATAACGGACAAGCATAATATTGCAAGAGAAAAGCTTGCTTACTTAATAGATGCCACAGCTGCACCAATCTGTATTATAGCTCCGGTTTCAAGCTGGGCTGTAGCGGTTTCTTCTGAGGTAGGTGCTGCTGGCGGACTCAACGCATTTGTACAGACTATTCCTTATAATCTTTACGCACTGCTTACACTTCTTATGGTTTTTGTCATATGTGTTACTAACTTTGATTTCGGCCCTATGAAAAAGGCAGTTGAAGAAGCTAAGAATGCTAAACCGATTGAAGATGATGATGTTACAACAGACAAAGAAATGGACGGTATTCCGGTATCCCAAAAAGGTACTGTATATGACCTTTTGGTTCCTATGATTGTTCTTATAGCTTGTTCCATCCTTGGCATGGCATACGTAGGCGGTTTCTTTAGTGGTGTTCCTTTTACGGAGGCAATTGGTGAAAATCCTACAGCAGGACTTTCACTTGGTGCATTTGCAGCACTTATGACAGCGTTTGTGATGTATATTCCAAGAAAGCTTGTAAGTTTCAGAGATTTTATGAATGGCGTGACACAGGGCGTTAAATATATGGTTACAGCTATTGTTATATTGGTATTTGCATGGTCACTTAGCGGTGTATGCCGTGAAATGATTGGTACAGGTGAGTTTGTAAGCGGACTTGTTAAGTCTTCTAATATGTCACTTAATATACTTCCGGCAATTATATTCCTTGTGGCAGCGTTCCTTTCATTTTCTATGGGCACTGCGTGGGGAACATTTGGTATTCTTATACCGATTGTATCTATGATATGTGCAGGAACAGAAGGTGCGACTATGCTTATTCCGGCTCTCGGAGCTACACTCGCCGGCTCAGTATATGGTGACCACTGTTCACCTATTTCGGACACAACAATTCTTTCTTCTACGGGTGCACACTGTAAGCACATTCGCCATGTGGAGACACAGATACCATATGCGACACTGGTTGCTGCAGTATGTTTCGTAGGCTATGTTATCGCAGGATTTGTGAGCAATCCTTGGGTGCCGTTGGCAACTTCAGCAGTATTATTACTCGGATGTTTTGCAGTGATAAATGTGTTGCAGAAGAGAAAGGCTTGATAATAATTTGAATGTAGCAAGGTAGAACCAGTTGTATAGGTTAATAAGCAAAATTATACGGGCACATAGGTTTACAATACACCTATACGCCCGTATTTTATTATTCCTCATCCTTTGGCAAACTCTGCATATATTCATGCATAGACTCTGCCACTACTTTACTGTGGGCAACGGCCTCTACAACAGTGCGGGCACCGTTTACAACGTCGCCGGAAGCAAAGATGCCAGGTCTTGATGTGTGACCTGTCTCGTCAGCATCGAGAAGACCTCTGCTGTTAGCTTTAAGACCTTCAGTTGTGTTAACAAGACGGCTCATAGGGCCCTGGCTGATAGAGATAATCACACTGTCAGCAGGATAGAGAACATCTGAACCTTCAACATCTGTAAGATTGCCTTCCTCATCCTCAAGTACATCCCTAAAGATAACGCCGTCGTCTGTAATCTCAACAGGTTTCTTGTTATATTCAAAGTTAACACCCTCAAGCTTAGCATAGCTGAATTCGTACTCACTAGCAGCAACTTTCTTAGTGATAGAGAAACAGGTAAGGTCCTCAACTCCCTTACGAAGAGCAGTTCTTGCAACGTCCATAGCTGCATTACCGGCACCGATAACGATAACTTTCTTACCAAGTCTGTAACTGTCCGGATTGTTAAGGTAGTTGATACCGAAGTGTACGTGTCCAAATGTTTCACCCTTAATATGGAGCGAATTAGGTTTCCATACACCTGTACCTACGAAAATTGCCTTGTAACCATCACGGAAGAGGTCTTCAATAGTGATAGCACTTCCGATGTGAGTGTTAGGACGAATCTTAATGCCCTTAAGCTCAAGATGTCTGTATTCAATATCATCAAGTACGCTCTTAGGAAGTCTGAACTCAGGAATACCATATCTTAATACGCCACCAATCTTGTCCTTGCCTTCAAAGATAGTAACCTGATAACCGTATCTTGCCAAAATAATAGCAATAGTGATACCGGCAGGACCGGAACCGATAATAGCAACTTTCATACCATTAGACGGGTGCGGACCATTAGTCATCTGGTTAGCATATGTTGATGATATATAGTTCTCAATAGTTGAAAAATGTACCGGTGCACCTTTTCTTCCAAGAACACAGTTACCTTCACACTGTTTCTCGTGATTACATACAAGACTGCATACGGTTGTAAGAGGATTATTCTCAAACAACATCTTACCGGCTTCGTTAAGTTTATTCTCCTTCAAAAGCTTAATAGCTAAAGGAATATTCGTATTAATAGGGCAACCCTTCTGGCACATAGGTACCTTACACTGCAAGCAGCGGTTTGCCTCATCCATT